>CAUSYU010000006.1:0-33546 GCA_963536065.1 uncultured Candidatus Saccharibacteria bacterium | reverse complement strand
GGCGTCATACTCACAGCTGATTATACCAAATTATCCTGTCGGTGAAAAGCGTTTGGGTCGCAATAATAGATACCAGGTATTGTATCTATTGATGTATCGGACATGATAGTTAGAATTTTAGATGTCACGCAATTCATTAATAAATCAATATAAACGTAGGTTCACGAAAGGTGGATCTTTTATTTTGCTTCATGAGGCTATCTGTCCTGTAGGTAACTTCATGTAGGCAAAATAATCGACATAGAGCACTGAAGCTTAACAATTTGGATTTATATAAACGTTAATCTAAGTTGCCAGTGTTTTGCCGAACGCTGGGTAAAGGCGCAGAGGTTATGAGCGACTGCGAGCGCTCATAATCAGAAGCTGGCGGTGAAAGTCCGCTGGGTGCTCGAGCACCGACAACCTTGAGGGTCGGCAGATCTCTGGTAATTTGGAGAAAGTGAGAGAAATAATGACAGGGAAAAACTGTCATAAAACAACAGATTACAATAACCGTTTGTGTTTTGCCACCGTAATGTTAGTAGCGATTACAATAATAATCAATATATTGGCTACATCGGTAGTTCTTATATCAACAAAACAACCAGTCAAAGATCTATCGTCATGTCGACTGGTCTCTGAGCAAGGCTCACGGATTGTTTCTAGTGACGGTGTCATCACTGATGACGCAATTATGACAATGAACGGTCGTAACGTTGCTTACAACACTGCGATAAAAAAGTGCTTGGAGGTGGTGAGTGAGTAAAACTGAAACAGGTGTGATAACAGACGCTTACTATAGCCGACCAGAGTGGTCATACTCGTCAATGAAGCTGATTCTCGATCACGGCATCGATTACGCGGTCGCAGCTAAACGTGGAGATTTGCCAGGCCTAGACAGCAAAGCTATCGATTTAGGACAGCTGGTTCACATGCTGGTGCTTGGCGGCGAGGATCAATTCGCTATCAGCTCGTTTGAGAACTTCTATTCAAAAGAATCCAAGGCGTGGCGTAACGAACAGAAAGCTGCCGGCAAACACATCATCACTTTAGGAATGTTCAAAGCTGCCGATCAGATCTTGAAGAATATCGAGAATCACCCGTTGGCAAAGCAATACATTTTCGACAAAGGTGCAACCTTTGAGCACGAAATGTACGCTCGCACCGCTGACGGCGTAGATATGAAGGGTAAGGCTGATGTACTGATTCGCACTAATGAATCGGCCATGATAACCGACCTGAAAACTACCGCAAAGTTCGACAAGTTTTTCAAAACCGCGCAGTCAATGCACTACGATTTACAATCAGCAGTTTACACGCTGGTGACGGCGTCAAGCCTAGAACTAGATCCGGCGCTAGTCAAGTTTGCCTATTGTGTGGTTGAAACCGTCGCACCATACCGCGTGCAGTTCATGATTGCCAGCATCGACTTTGTTGAAGCCGGCGAACGCAAGCTGCGTACATGTGTTGACGAGATCATAAAATTTGGCGACAGCGAGCCAAATTTCCTCATTGAAGAAGTGAGGGAGCTTGGCGACTGGAGCCTGTAAAAGAAAGGAGAATATGAAAGTCTTTAATAGTTTAGATCCGACCGAAAAACCATCAATTCTGATGGTTGTATATGGCGAGGGCGGTGTTGGTAAAACAACGTTTGCAGCCACCGCCCCACGACCGATTATCGCTGACTGCGAGAACGGTAGCAAATACTTCGGACTTCGCGGCATTGCAGCCGACGTAGCGCTGATCGAAAAATGGGACGATATGCAGGAGTTCATGCAAATCGCACTCACTGAAGACTACGACACGGTAATCATCGACCCCATCGGTGAGCTGATGGAGAAGCTGATCGCCTACATGCGAAATAGAGCCGACAGCAAACTGGTCCAGCGTGACGGCAACCCGACCATGGCGGGCTGGGGTTGGCTGAAATCGACCATGCGAAACTTTCTGAAAACCATGCGTGATAGCGGTAAGCATATCGTTATCGTGGCTCACGTTCAAGAGAAAGACGATGATGGCCGAGTTATTAAACGTCCGATGGTCGCCACAAGGCTGTCTGAGGAACTGGTCAACCTGGTGGACATCGTCGGTTACATGACGACGATCAATGATACCGAAACTGGCGACACCAAGCGCCTGATTATCGTTGACCCAGCCAGCGACAAGTACGTCGCCAAAGACCGCACTGGCCGGCTAGGCCGCTACATTGAGCCAGATTTCACGAAAATCGTCGATGGAGTAAGAGGTGACGCTGAGTATGCATGGATTGCACCAGCACCGACATTGGCAAGCCGAGAGCAAATCGAAGCAGCTGCCAAACCAACCATTCCAAGATCACGCGTCAAAATGACCGGCGCTCGCCTTGGTAAATCTGAAGCAGACAGGAAGTAAAGGAGAAATATGTCACAACTACAAGAATACGTCGATTCGCAGGTTGCTACGATATCGCCGTTCAAAATCAAATCGCAAGAGCTTTTGGAGCAAGCCAAAGCTGCTAAGACGCAGAAGCCGGCCGTCAAATCTGGCATTAAAACCAAAACGGTATTCACGGTCACTAATCCTGAATTAGTGCCGCGCTATCTCTGCGAGCCGAGCGACAAGCTAATCCGCGAAGCCATCGCTAATGGATTGCGTGAAATCCCAGGCGTGGAGATTCGCGAGGAAAAGAGTTTCTAAACATGACAGCAATCAACACAGTAACTCTAATCGGTCGCGTTGTCCGAGATATTGAAGTCAAAACGACCAACAGCGGCAAATCTTTCGCCTCATTCGCACTAGCGGTTGATGGCTACGGCAAAGATGCCGACGCTAGTTTCATCGATTGTGTGGCTTGGAATAAAGCGGCCGAATTATTGGCAGAATACGCGCCGAAAGGCAAGCAGATTGGCATAACCGGCAGATTGCAAACCAGAATCTGGGAGAAAGACGACATCAAGCGTAAAGCCACTGAAGTCATCATCGACCAGTTCCAGTTCTTGAGCGATGCCAAAGGCAGCGGCAATAACGCCGCACCAGCCACAGAGCGATACGCCGAAGACGACGCTAAAGCGGCAGGCACAACGACCAACCAAGCGGCTAAACCAGTCGAGGATGTCGACCCCGGCACGCCGATTGATCTCAGCGAAATACCATTTTAGGAGGGCTGCATGGATCAAAAATTAGCAACACGAATTATCTGCGAAGTTCTTTTCGAAAAATCTTCAGAAGATCTGGATGAGCTAATACTCGACCTTCAAATTAACGACGAACCGCTCGTAAGATTTTGCGAACAATTCGATCTTGGGAATTGGTTCTACGATCAGATGACATTGCTAGATATTGACATAGTTGGTGAGGTATCTGTCATCGCCGATGAACACCGTATAGCTGAGCGAGACGAATTAAAAGAAATCGAAATACTCCACCGGGGGTTACAAAGTCAGGGCGCATTATGAGTAGTTTAGATGAATACGAGCTCAAGTACGAGAAGCCCAGGTGGCGTAGGTTTAACACTAAAGCCAACCGAACCAAATTAGCGAAAGCTAAAGAGCAAGAAAAACAACTAAAAAAGGAGAAGCAAATGAAAACTTCAAAAATTGAAACAGTTAAAACAATCGTAATCACTGCACTAGTCACAGGCATAATCACCTTTATTGCCGGTACTATTTACGCGAACAATGTTCACAATCAGGTCAAGAATGAGGCTGCGAACATTGTCCGAAACGTCAAGGTTGAAACGCACGTCCAACCGTCAAAACAGTAGCGACGGTCAGGCAGCAGCCGTCGTCAGAGCAAAGCGCTGCGCGCATTAACAATCAGGCAGAGCAAGAGCCACCAGCACCCGCTCGCCCTCCGCAAGGATGCGAGGCTTATCGAGGGTTGGTAGCGCAATATAGTTGGGACGTGCGCACGATGCTTGCGATTATGCAGGCAGAGAGCGGTTGCAACCCAAACGTAACCGGCGACAGGTCGTTAACGTTCCAGCAAAACGGTCGGACGTACGGCTACTCTGTGTCACTATTTCAGGTCAGGATCTTGCCTGGACGCGAACACTGCGACAATCACGAGCCGGCCACAAATATTGCCTGTGCCTACCAGATCTGGCGAGGACAGGGATATAAGGCGTGGTCGGTTTATACGAACGGCAAATATCAGAGATATCTATAAAAACAACGTTGGCCTCTCAGAGCTGCGGGTAGTATCGCAATTTTAGGATAGCTTTTATCAAAGCACCTAGTACCTTTTTGACGCTATCCGCACCTCTGGTGGGTGTAAATAGTAAGAGCCCGCAGCTCTGAGAGGCCAACAAAAAATAATAGCACAATAGCTGGGAGGAAAATATGAAGCTATTAGAAATGTTACTTGACAGAATACGGGACTGGCGAGCTCGACGAGTTCACGAAAGGCTGGCCGATGAGGCAGCCGAAGAACAGCTGAGCAAATTAACCGACAATGAATATCTAGATAGATTTTCAGGAGGCGGCCGTGGATAGCAAAATGAAAAAGATGGTAGATGCTATAGGATATCTGATTGGTGGGATTTTAGTCTCGTTAATCGGGGTAGCTATTATAGCAGCATTAGTTAAGGCAATATTGTGGGTTGTGGGGCTGTAAGAAAATGATAGGGCTCACATCATTCACAATTCCACATATGGTCTGGATCGGCAATCAGGCGTATAGATTGATCAATGCTGACATTGATGGTAGACGATTCAATCTTCGATACGAGAGCATACCTGACCTAAACAAAAGCGAGTTTGAGTTTAGTATTGGATTTGAAACATTTTATTCACCCAGTGATAGAGAAGTTGAGGAAGAATTTACCAAGCGTCTTGAGTTGCTCGGCGGTACGATCGAGGATCCAAATGACTAAAAAAGCACTTCGCAAAAAACAGCGCCGCAAGCGCAAGAAATTGGAGGCTACGTAATGTCTCTAATGAATTGCACATTCACCGTTCGCTGGAGCGACGACAAAAACAAGCCGCACGCGAAAACCTACGAAACAGAGGTGGCAGCCAAGAAAGCTAAGAAATGGCTGCTGGAGCACGGCGTTCGCAGCGTGGATATTGCGGTAAAAATTAACAATAAGCCAGCTGGCAGCCTACAGAACAGTGAAAAGCAACCTGAGGCTGCGGCTGAGCAGAAAGGATTTTGGTGGGAAAAATGAGTAGTATCGTTTCACTGACCAAGCAGCAGATTGCTGTATATAAAATGGCAAAGAAGCCGACGCCGCAGAATAAGGTTTTGGAAAATGTCAGACTGGAGGTTGCCGAGCAGGAGAAAGGCACATACAAAGCCACTCTCATCGCGACAGACGGTTATAAGCTGATTCGCCGCGAGGTCGATGCAGAGCCTGGCGCAAAAGTCTGCTCAATGAACATTCCGCAGAGCGTTCTCGTTGCTGCTGATAAAGTTATGAAGACTGACCTTGACCGAGCGTATGTTCATGATGGCAAAATTATTGTTCGCACAAATCCGTACGGTGAAATGGCGCCAATCGATGAGAGTTTTCCGATCAAGGCTGAGATTCCGTTTCAAGAGCAAACCGAGCTGCGTTTTCCAGAAACGCGCCCGTTCGTCGAGCAAAAAAGTTCAGAGGCGTTTCCCGTAAAGTCGGTCGTAGTTAATCCTAAATTGCTTATCGAGGTACTGCGACAATTCAAGCAGAGCGACGGCATGATGGGCGGCGTAGTCATTCATGTTGGCAAGCATGACGAGCCGATTTTGATAAAGTCCTCGCCAGATTATGCATGGGACGGAAACGAGATTGTGGCTGGCGTTGCACCTATAAAGTCTGACGACGTATAAACGCAGCTTGCCATTGACTCGTCAGGCATAGATAAAAGCTAAATATGTATCTACAGGAATAGAAGGGGGATAAAAATGTCAATAACAAAATTTAAGGTTGGAGACAAAGTCAGAGTACGCAACAATATCACTGGTTGTGGCGATACTTGTCGTGGCGGCGTTTATGTCAATGAAAAAATGGCTAAAATAGCTGGTGCGATATTTACAATAGAGGGGGTAGCAAAGTACTGGTATGATGTCGCAGAGAACGACTGGGGGTGGAATGACGAAATGCTAGAGCCCGCTGAGAAAACCCTAGAAACGCTTGAAGTGGGTGATTTGGTCGAAGATCCAGAGGGCAATGCGCGTAAGGTTTTGGCAGTTCTTGGCGATTGTTATATGATAAGCTGCTACCCGAATCATAGAATGGTTAGCGGTTGGGCTACTGTTCATCAAATTAAATTAGCGAACTGGAAGATTATTCAACCAGAACCTGCTGAAACTATCAAAATTGGCGGCAAAAAATACGACAAGCAAGAGTTTGAGGAAGCTATAAAAGACCTCAGACCTATCGATTAGTTCTTGACCTGAGCAAGTCGTTAAACTGCTCAATCGGGTACAAATCGTACCCAGTTGGAACATTAACATCAACCGCATAACTGGCGGCATGATATGAGGAATAAAGCTGGGTTTCCGAATGGAAGTAAGCCGAAAGGTGAGAAATCCTTTGCTCCGTGATCGTGCTGTCAACTGGTAGCACCAACGCACCTTTTGTTTTCATGGAGCTATTCTAAACCATCCTAAAATAAAACAACTATCATTTGGTGCTATCAACTGGCAACATCATCAAGACAAACTAACCATATTAGTGCTTTACAAATGGTGTTGCTAATTGGCTATATAAGCAGTGAACTAGCAGTCGCTAGTCCCTCATCGCAGTAAGTGTTTTTCTAATAGCACTAGCTGGTAACGGGCAGATGACAAGTTAAGTCCCGTGTGAGTTTATTCCTGGCTGCTTATATAGCCAACCAGTTATGCGGTTGAAATCACCAACTACAAATAAGCGAGAATAAGAAATGGATAAGAATAAGAACCTTGTTGAAGAAGAGAAGATTTACGATAGTGTGTACATGATTTTGTTTGGTGCATTTTATGACGTATCTCATACGAAGTTAGACAAAATTACGCGTAATATTACAAAAGTATTCTTGCGCCATTTAGCAAATAAACGCTAATAGAACATGTGAACAACATGTATGTACTTTACATATATTCAACATAATAACACGACTAAACTACACAATTTCGTATATAAGGAAAGGATCGACAATGAGTGAAACTGTAGGACGCAAAGGGAAACTCACACTTTGCAAAAAATATAAAGACGCTGATGAGCTTCAATCTAATTTGAAAAATTTCTGGCAAAGTGTGCCTAAAGAAGAGCGCGATAAATACTATAAAGATGTAGAAGAAATTGACAAGTACGGACTAGAAGACAACGGCTATGTCATTATCGACGGGAATTGTATTTATAAAGTTGAGTTAGACAAAGAGTTCGACGTGTATGATAACTTTATTGAAATCACTCAGGTTCAAGATGGTGTTTATGAATTCGTGACGCAGTTCTATAACGGTTCAACCTACCTTCAAGAAATGCTGCAGGAGGGTTTTGATCAAACAAGAAAGAAATAACAAATATCAATTAAACCACTAATTTTGTGGACACAAGAAAGGAGATCTAAATGAAAATCATAGCAGAAAATCCAGCTGAAGAAGCCTTACTGTGGCGCATTAAAGCCCTGAGTGACGAGCTAGTCAATCAAGACAATCGATCCACTAATATGCCAGTATGGACGATCCTAGATAACAACAAAGTCGGCAAAGACTATGGCGCGGTCATGTACTTTACCGGCAAAGCCGCCGAGCGGCACATTGACGAAAACGATCATCACTACAAGAATCCAACGACATGCATTCGTAGCGCTCACGACAACCGAGAGTTAAAAGACGTTATTCACCTACTCATTCTAGCTGGCGGCAATGAAATACCAAGTAACCATTATGGGATTTTGAGAGATGCGTGAAATAAAGTTCAGAGCCTGGGATAACCTAGAAAAAAGAATGCGCAAAGTCGTGTCGCTGCATTGGCAAGGCGATAAACTCGTATCAGCTAGGCTTGAGGGCGAGAATGAGCCGATTCCGATTGAAGGGCGGCTAGTGATTGAGCAATATATAGATTCAGTCGATAAATGTGGTGAAAAAATTTATGACGGCAGTATTGTCCGCTGCAATTTCGGTAGAGCTTGGCGAGTAGCTTGGGACCAATTCTTAGCTCAATTCGTATATCGGCGTCGTTCGCCAGGTGGCGGTCTACAATTAAATTGCGCTAATGGGTATGAATCAAAAGTCGTTGGTAATATCCACGAAAACCCTGAACTCTTGGAGGAGAAATGACAAAACTAAAGTCATCAGGAGCCCCTCGCTCGTTGTCGTGCAATGATGGACACGATCTGTGCTATTGCGCTGGCCGTCCAGAGTGCCACAACTGCGGCCAGCCTCTATGGGACGACTACGTTAAAGAACCGCTAGACCACAGCGATTACAACTACAACCACGCAGCATGCTGCGACCTAGTTTTAAGCCATTTTACCTACGACGATTGGGAAATAGGCGACGATGACAAGTTGCGGATGCACGATTATGTTTTGGTTATCTATCCAGATGCGGAGAATGGCAGCAAAATTAACATCGTCTGCCAGATTGTAGAGATGTGTGGCGTGGGACTACCGGCGCTTAGAGCCTTAGAGACTGGCGATAGGACAAGCATCATGGGGGCATATATTACAAATTGTCGCCTGGTGCGAATTAAGAAGCCAGAGGAGAAACAACGAACGATTGAGAGGCATGTCTAATGAAGCGTAAAATCAAAGGACGAAACTATAAAACGCCAACGCCTAGGGTTTACAGGTTGAAAGAAACTCGCACTACACAATTTATCCGCAAACAGCTGATAAATAAGAATGGAGCAATCTGTTCACTCTGCGACAAGCCGATCGAGACGATGAAAGATTGTACGATTGACCATATCATCCCAATTAGTAAAGGTGGCTTGACAACAATCGAGAATTGCCAGTTGGCACATAGAAGTTGCAATATAAGTAAAGGTAATAGGGAGGCTTGAAATGGGGCTAGTTAGAAATATTAAGGAGGCGGCTGACGTACGTAAGCGAGAGCGAGACATATTGGCGTCGAAATGCACAATAAAAATCGGCGACAGGGTGGCGTTTGCTCGAAATATTGATAAAGACGGCAGAGTAGTAGTGGGTGTAGTTGTTGGATATAAAAATGGTGTGTTCGTGGTTAAATACGATCCGCAACTCATCGTCGGCAATACTATTCAGTATTTTACTAGAAAATCTTATGAGCTGACTTTAATTCATGACGTGGATAAATCAAGCTAGCTAAAGCATAATGGGCGTAAACGTCAACGGTATGTATGCACCTAAAAAGTTTGAAGGGGCGGTAGTGAATTATGCGCCGCCTCTTTTATGCTATAATAACCATAGAATTGCGGATCGAAAGAACCGCTTTTTTATTTGGAGAATTATCATGGCAGCCCGAAAAATGACGCGCAGGAACAGGCGAAATAGCAAGCAGACTAATCGCAAAAACTCGAAGCAACAGCTCCGCGGTATTATTAAGGACGATCCGAAAAAGTCAACCGTTAAGTTATCGAAGCAGTTTGAACCACCTGTGCCAGGTCAGCCAACGAAATATAAACCAGAATACTGTCAACAGCTCATCGATTATTTCTCGATTGAGCCGCTGGAAGTCATTAGGGAGCAGGAAATAATTGGCACTGAAGGCGGCAAATACGTATCGCGCCGCCTGCCACGGCGTTTTCCGTGGTTTGAAGGTTTTGCCAGAAAAATTGGCGTGCACCGCAATACGTTGAAGAACTGGTGTGCTGAATATCCAGAATTTGCCGATGCTTACGAGACCGCCAAAGATTTGCAGCGAGAGTTCCTTGTGGATATTGGCTTGAGTGGTGCTACGTCGGCGAGCTTTGCTATCTTTACTATGAAAAACGTCTGCGGCTGGCGGGACGAGCGAGACCTGAAGTTAAAGAAAGCAAAAGAGGAAGGCGATATTGATGACGACGAGCTCAAATCAGCCATCTTTGAATAATCTCACCAGGGCGGACATTCTGCGGCTTTGCGACAAATACTGGAACACTGATCGCGACAAGCTGCGGCGTTATCTGCTGGCAATATTCAAGCGGCGGGAGAATATCCACTTGTTCGGCTGGTTTATTGCACGGCCGTATTTTCCGCTGGAGACACCAACATTTCATAAAGAGATATTAGACCTGATCAGCGACAAGGACAATCGGCGAGTTGGTGTTATTGCGCCCCGTGGTCATGCTAAATCGACGACGGTGGATATGACGTATCCGTTGTGGGCTGGTTGCTTTAAGCAGGAAGAGTTTGTGGTGATAATTAGTGATACGTATACGCAGGCGGCTGAGTTTATTAATGCACTAAAAGACGAATTTGAAGATAATCCGAAAATCAAGTGGCTATTCGGTGATATGAAAGGCGACGATTGGCAAGATGGTGAATTCGTGTTGAGCAATGGAATTAAATACGCAGCAAAGGGTTCAGGCATGAAAATCCGTGGTATTCGCCACCGACACACCCGACCGACGCTGATGATATTTGACGACATCGAGAATGACGAAAACATCAAGAGTGCTGAGCAACGCCAGAAGCTGTATCATTGGTTTACCAAGGCGGCTATACCAGCATTAGCTAGAGGCGGGCGAGCTGTTATCATCGGTACGATTCTTCACTTTGACAGCCTCGTAAACAAGGTGATGAAGCAGCAAGACGTGTTTAAGAGCTGGCAAACGCGGGTGTTTTACGCAATCACCACCGAGGAGGACGGCACAGAGCGTGCTTTGTGGCCGGAGCACCGCAGCCTG
This sequence comes from uncultured Candidatus Saccharibacteria bacterium, assembly GCA_963536065.1. GTDB lineage: Bacteria > Patescibacteriota > Saccharimonadia > Saccharimonadales > Saccharimonadaceae > Nanosynbacter. The sequence continues at coordinate 22,817 of CAUSYU010000006.1, read as the reverse complement.
GAGAAGCTACGAGCGATGAGAGATGACCCGAGCGATCAGGAGTTCATTGGAACCATTGCTTTTGCGCAAGAGTATCAGCACAAGCCATTCAGCGAAGAGGACGCTATCATCAAGCCTGATTGGATTAAGGAATGTGAGCCAAGCCAGGTGCCAGACGAGCACTCAAGGATAGCCAGAGTTTTGACAATCGACCCTGCCGCCAGTGAACGCCAGACGGCCGACCCAACTGCTATGGGCGTCGCTGACCTGTACACCGACGGCAATGTCTACATACGTGCGATACGCAACCAACGAACCTCGCCGAGTGTTACTGCTGATACGGTCAGAGAGCTTGATGAAATATACAAACCGCAGGTGATCGGTATAGAGGAGGGCGCGCTGGGGCTTGTGTTTCGGGATTTGCTGGCGGGACTGCCTGTCATTGGACTGAAGCCAGACAAAGACAAGGTGCGGCGACTACTGGCGGTGAGCCGATTCTTTGAGGCTGGCAGGATATATATCGTAAAGGATATTCAGAATGGGCAAGCGTTACGCGAGCAGTTGATTGAATTTCCGAAGGGGACACACGACGATATGGTTGACATGGTGGTTTATGCGGTGCGGTTGCTGTTGGTAGAGGGGACAGGTCAAGACTCTGACGGGTTTGATGAGAGCGGGGCGTATCATGAAAAAAGGAGTGTAGACGACGAGGATGAAGGAGATTGGTCGGATGATGATTATGTGGTATAATCAAGCTAGAAATTGCGGTTATCACAGCCGCATTTTTCTTTTGGTTTAGGGTAGCCGCCTTATTGCGAGGAGCAAAATAGTGGCATTTTTTAGTAAGAATAACCCAGAACCGACACCAAAAAATCTAACAAGCGAAATCGGCTTTGCCGGCGACATTGTATTTGAGGGCTTTGATAGCGAGGAGTCACGAGTTGACGACATCAAAATTGAAGATTACCGCAAAATGCTCGACAACGACACGACCGTTGAAGCGCTGTATAACATCTTTACTATGAGTATTCTGGCTGCAACGTATCATATTGACGCCGACAGTAACGATGAGGGGGAAGTGCAAGCTGAGCTGGTGCGGCGCAATTTACTAGAGCCACCACACAAGGGCGGAATGCAAACGCCAATGAGTCTGTTTATTGATCAATCTCTAGCGGCGATTTACGAGGGGTTTGCGCTGTTTGAAAAGGTTTACGAAGTGCGAGACGGCAAATTGGTACTCAAGAGGCTAGCGCACCGCGACGCCACCACGCTCACACTCATTCGTGACACGGATGGTGGTTTTGGCGGAACAAAACAGCGCGCTGCTGACTCCGATGGTGTTTATCACGAGATAATCATTCCAGCACACAAATGCTTCTTGTTCACTTATGGCAAGAGTCGCAGTTACCTTTACGGCCGCAGTGCGTTCAAGCCACTGTATCCACGCTACGATAAGAAGCGACGATTGGAGTATTTGGATAGCATTGCTTTGCAAGCTGACGCCATTAAACCGAAAGTTTTGCGGCGTATAACTGATGGAGTAGTGACCGATGAGTTAAAGAGGGCGCGTAATAAGGCACTTAATGTGTTGGGCAGATTAGGTAAACGCAATTCAGTAGCGTCACTGCCATATGGTTACGAACTCGATGTACTGAACACAGAGGGGCGCGATCCGCACCAATCGATTGAGCGGCAAAACTCGGAGATGGCGCGTGCATTTCATGCAAGCGTTATTCTTACTGCAACACAGGGCTCGGCGAGCAATGTTGGCTCATATAGCCTGAGCACCAACCAGAAAGACCTATTGCAAACAACAATCACTGGTGTTATGCGGCTATTGGAAGCGCATATAAATCAGTACCTCATCGCTGACCTCATTGACTTGAATTTTGCCGAACGGCACTATCCGGAATTTCATTTTGATACACCTGACGAATCGATTATCTCGGCGGTGTTTGAGGCGTTTAAATTGCTCGTGCAAAAAGACAAGGTGTCGGATGATATTGCTGCTGGAATCGAGGAATCAACAGCGACACGCCTTGGTATCGACCTGGAGGCAATCAAAAAGCGGCGGCAGGAAGATACGGAAGATGACAAGGCCGCTAGTAAAGAGAACGAAAACGCGGATGATAACAAAGATGGAGGTTCTGGCGGCGACGCCGGCAAATTTCTAGGCGAAGATGACAAGCTTGGCGAAGTTGCTCCACCTGAGCCGCACGAGCATGTTGCGATTGACCGAGATTTGACCGACGCCGAGAAGCGCGTTAAGTTTGATGTGATCGAAAAATGGATGGCTGAGCAGGAGGCGAGTTTTGAAACCGCAGCGACCGAGGAACTGCGTAAAGCGGTGGCTGATATCTCGCTCGATGAGGAGTTCACGCTGCCAGCTAGCTATTCTGCGCTGCTGGCAAAACAATATCGCACAGCTTACAACTACGGCAAGCTATCCGCGGCAGATGAGCAGAAGCTGCCAGCACCAGCTTTGAAAAAGGAACTCAAGGTACGCGAGAAGCAGTATGTGGATTTCATTATCAATATGCAGACTGAAGACGTGCGTAATATTATTGCTGGCGAGAAGCTGAAGCAGCCTATTAACTTGGCTGACGGTGACGACGAGGACATTAACGAAGAAGCTGGAGTGCCTAATACTAGTGGCAGACAGGACGAAGCTGCCCGCAATGCGATGTTGGAATCAATCGGGTTATTGACGAGTGCTTGGATTACTCAAGCAGTACTCGGCACTAAAGGCACTATTATCTCACAAGGTATGAATGATGGGCGTGATGATAGTTTTGCGTCGTTTGATGAAGATGACGACACGGCTGTCTATCAGTGGTCGGCGCGGATGGAGAAAAACACCTGTCCAATTTGCGCAGAGCTAGACGGCAAGGTGATCTCTGCTAACGAACGCAGGACTACCTTTCAGCGACCACCAAAACACATCAACTGTGGCTGTATTTGGGTAAGGGTGTCGGCTCTAAACAAGGACTATAAGTTGCCGGCAGTGACAGGGATTGATAATAAGCTCATTGAGCGGCTGGAATATATTCAGAGGACGACCAAGGCCGAGCTGGCAAATACGATACCTGGAGCATTGAAGTACACAAAGGCAGAATTGTCGAGCATTGAGTCGTACAAGGGGAATGGATTCGCCAATGTCAATCAAGTGTTATTGGGCCGGCGGGCAATGAATGCCTACGCTGAAACTGATATCAAGCAATTAGACAAGGCGATTAAAAAGACGACGCTAGAGAAAGACATTGTACTATATCGCGGTGTCGGGCTGAAAAAAGATTTGAAAGTAGGAGATGTAATTGACCATCCAAATTATGCATCCACTACGACTAGCATGGGCGTCTCGGCAGATTTTGCCGAGCATGCGGATCATCGTAAGTATATATTGGAGTTTACCGCACCGAAGGATATGCCGTATTTAAACGTAGAAAAAGTGCTTGGCGATAATGGCGTTACCTCGATGCTAAATGAGGGCGAATATTTGTTGTCGAGAGGCAAGAAATTTGTTGTAAAAAGCATCAAAAAAAGAGATAATGGAGTTAGTATAGTAAAAGTTGTTATGACAGACGATACAAAATACTTGAGTGAAGACAGCCAAGACGATTTCACCGAAGAGGAACTCGCCAAATTTGACGCTGCCATCGCAAAAGCCAAGGCGGATAAGGAAGCGGGCAAAGAATTAAGCCCGACGGCACGCCGGCTGCACCAAATATGGCAAATGGAGTCTGATTATTTCAACGAACATCCTGAGGCTATCAAGTCTAGCGATGAAATCAACAAATAGTTGTTGCTAAACTCACCTTTGTGGTATAATAGCCGTAATGAATTGCGATCGTGTGTAGGTCGCAATTTTCTTTTGAACTCGGATTCCCACCCCCTATTTGATTATTGCAAACAAACATCTTACGAACACGGACGTTACCCTCGTAAAACTTCACTTTTCCCACGCGGTCGCAATTCATACCAAGGAAGATAGGTATGAGCATGTATATTTTTGTCAATCGAGATACAAGAGTAGAGCTGGCAGACGAGTCTGGCAGTACTAAGCGTTTCAAAAAACAGATTTGTAAGTTTGGGGACTATGTCAACCCGAACGGCAAAGGAACGATGAAGCTTGATCGAAAATTAGCTGAAGAAATGAAGGCTAATTTTGACAGCGGCAAATACGGCGTAGTCGCCGTGCCGCTCGGGCACCCTAAAACGGCATCAGAGCTGGCAGCATTAAATAAAGGCGAAATGATTGAGATGTCTGTCACTGACGACGGTATCGATGCGACCCTTGAGATCCGTGATAATGCGACCGCTGAGGCTATCGAAAATCACAACATACCCGATGTTTCGATGGGTTTTGAGACTGACTATCTTGATAAAAGAACTGGCAAGCGGGTCGGAGCACTGCTCAAGCATGTCGGCTTGGTGGTTGATCCGTACATTAAAGGCATGCAGCAGTTTATGCCGCTTGCTGACGATGTGCCAGCAATTTTATTCAGCGATAGCCAAGTTAATAACGAAAGAAAGGATGACGAAGCTATGAATGTAAAAGTTAAAAATGACCGCGAATTTGACGTGGAGGTCAAATGGCAGGAGAACGGCGAGGATAAAACTGCTACTGTTGCCGCTGGTGCCGAGATTGAGGTACCAACAGACCAGGAGGAAATCGTAAAACAGCAAATCGCTGAGGCTGAAGCTCCAAAAGATGACAAAAAGGAAGATGATTTGTCCGAGCGCGAGAAAGCGTTGGCAGATCGTGAAGCTGCTTTGGCAGAAAAGGAAGCTGCAGCAGCAAAGCGCGATGCTGAGACGAAGTTCAGCAAGTTACTGAGTGATGGCAAGGTGGTGCCAGCTCAAAAAGATGCGTTTATGGCACTATCTGAAGCTTCAGGCACTGAAATCCACCTATCTGATGATGAAACCAAGACCGTTGATACGTTATTAAGCGAGTTTATCGAGGCAAGTCCAAAACTAAACTTGACCGACGAAAAAGGAGTTGACAGCGAAGGCGACGGTGGCGGCGATGAAGTATCGCTGACTGAGGACGAGAAGTCCCTGACAGACCTCGGTATTAGCGAAGAAGATTTGAAAGAAACTAAACGTCAGGAAAAGGGAGAATAGCAAATGGCTAATCTAACAGCTCCGCGAGACGACAGCCGACAAACTGGTGATTTGGTTGAAGTTGATGCGGGAACAAATAAGATTTTTCACGGCGCTGCCGTGACAATCGCAAGCAACGGCTATGCACATGCTGGCGCTCCAAAAGAGCCTTTTGTAGGCGTCGCCCAGGAATCCGTAACCGGTGGGCTAGTGCGGGTATACACTGAGGGCGTGGTGAGCTTTAACTGTGCAGCTGCTGTCGGTGTTCAAGCGAACGTAGGCAAAAATGTCGCGCTCGTTGATGACAATACTGTCGGTTTGGCAACAGGCAATGACGCTGTAGTCATCGGGATTATTACTAAAATTGAATCGACTACATCGGTTCGAGTTAAATTACGATAGAAAGGAATAGAAAATGAGTTTGAATCCTACACAGCTCGGTCGCGCGGACCTGTACGTCAAGACAATTTTCCGCAAAGCAATGAGCGAAGAGTCGAACGACATAGCTAAAGATTTGTATGCCATTACTCCAAACAAATCTGGTTTTGCGCGGATTTTGAACCTAACCGCCGTACCAGGCATGAGGCGTTGGGAGAGTGAGCGTCGACCAGGCACGTTCTCGTTCAACGTGGAGATGCAGAAAATTGGTAAATGGGAGCAGTCTGTTGCCATTGACGGTGCGGATATCGAAGACGACGAGCTTGGTATTTACAAATCAGGTATTGAAGAAATGGCTCTCGAAAACAAGTTGATGTACTCGGCCTTGGCTATCGAGGCTATCAACAAAGGCTTCGTCACGAAGTCTGGCGATGGACACAACTTCTTCTCTACTGAGCACGGCAACCTACAAACTGGCGACCTGACAGCTGCTAATTACGAAGCTGCTCGCCTGAAAGTCCAGACTCAGAAAGCTGAAAACGGCAAATCGTTTGGCTATCTCGTCGACACGTTAATCGTCGGACCAAACATGGAAAGCAAGGCACGTGCTGTTGTCGAGAAAGAGAATCTTGCTGGCGGGGAAAGTAACACTAACTACCACACCGCAAAGATTTTGGTTATTCCGCAAATTACAGATAATAGCTGGTATGTTGCTTGCCTGAGTCGAAAGGTCAAGCCAGTTGAAGTGTGTGAACGCCGCCCAATTGGAAAGCTGCGCCAAATCCTGAAAGATCGCCAGGAAGACCAGGACGTCTACACTTGGGGTACTGACGGTCGCTTTGACGCTGCGTATGCAAATTATCGATTAATTGCCGGTTCGGTGGGTTCTTAGGAGGAAGTCATGGAAGATCAGCCAAAATCTGAAACCAAGAAAGCTCCAGAGCAGACCAGCCAGCCAAAATCTGAAACCAAGAAAGCTGAAAAAGCCTTCTGGGTTGACGGATTTGGCGTAACAATGGCTAAATCGCAAGAGGCAGCCGAGAAGAAAGTTAAAAACATTCTTTCTGAGCAAAGCGAATAGCTTTCTGACATGGCAGCGGATAGGAGTATTTCCGCTGCCAGAATGAGAAAGGTATAAATTGCAAATGACAGCGTATTACACAACACTACAAGATATACTCGAGGAGGCAGGGCTACACCATGTTGAAAATGGCGTAGCTTTGAGTGGCGTGGTTGATGGAATAAATACAACATTTACAACCGACCGCAAGCCTATCACCGATCGTAATTTCGACGATACAGTCACGGTTGATGATTTCGTGGTGTTCGTCGATGGCGTGCCCGTTAAGGCTGTTAGCGTAAATGAAGCATTCGGCGTGATTGAACTAGAAAAAGCGCCAAAACACGATTCGGTAGTTACAATCGACTATTCATACGCTTCCGTGCCACTGCGTGTAGTTGGGCTGGCACGCAAGGCGGCGATGGCGTGGATTGATAAGAGCATGGAGGGCGTCGACCCCTGCGCGCCGTATGGTAGATATGGTCGCGAAATACCTGGCAGGGTGGTGGAGCTGTGTACTAACTATGCGGCCGCTCGATTGCTAATCCGCGAATACGGCTTTAACCAGGACATTGAGGGCACGAGCAAAGATGGCTATAAGCGGCTAGAGGTAGTAAAACAGGATATGCAAGAATTTGTGAAATCTGGCGGCGTTTGCGGTGACGGCAGTGATGATTTGAGCGCTGGACTTGGTGCTGTCGGCGCACGATGCGACGGTGATTTATTCGGCGATTTCCCAGACAGGCGGCATCCGCGCAACGACGACTGCTACGAGCGCGAGGATTAAGCGATGGGCTTGCAGCTGGTATTCTCTGTCGAGGGGCGCAAAGAAGTTTTGCGGGATTTAGATACGCGTGGGCGTAAAGCTAAAAACCTGCAGGCGCCGCTCAAAGAGTCCGCAGATTACATGATGAAAGTCATCGACCAGAACTTTGGATCACACGGTGGTGTGTGGGGTAAGTGGAAGCGACGCAAAAAAGCTTATCCGTGGCGGATGCTCGAGAAGACTGGCGCGATGCGGCGTGGTTTTCGCAGTAGGATATATACGAAACAAGCAGAAATATCTAACTTGCGCCCATATTTTAAGTATCATCAGTCGCGCCAGCCGCGTAAATATCTGCCGCGCCGTGTGATGATGGCGATTGAGGAGCGGCAGGCACGAGAAGTAACGCGCATATTCCAGCGCCACATAATGTAATAGGAGGAAACCATGGCTAAATATGTTGACCCAATACTCAAGCAAATCAAGGACATTCTAGAAAAGGACGGCCCGGCAATCCTGCATGGGCGGTACGGTTATGGCGACCCCGTTGTTATAAACAAAAGCCAGCTGACACGGCCGATGGCATTTATTAGTTTTGATAATGACTACGAAATTCATGATTCAGCTGGCGGCGAAGTCGAGAGCAATATGGCGATCGTTTTGTGTGTGGTTGTAGATATGACCAAAGATTTCAATCAAGGGACAAATGCGCGCAGTCATCTTGAACTGGTGGAATTAGTGGCGGCACGGCACGATGATATGACACTACGAAAGGGCAGTATTATCGGTGCGTTGAGAGCTAATCAAGACCCAGGCGATCGTGTGTGGATTGACGCCGGCGAAGAGACAACGGTAGAGTTTGACGCCACGCCACGTGATAAAGGGTTGTTTACCGCTGAAGCCATCGTGAGATTCAAAGTCAAACATGCTCAGTTCCGACCAGATTTATTGCCGTGAGTATGATATAATTAGAGTAACAAATTGCGGTCTCCGAAGGTCGCAATTTTCTTTTTTGCCTCTTTACAGGAGGCGCTTTTTTGTTACCTAGGTAATAATAAAAGGAGTAAGAAATGCCAACATTTTCAGGACGAAAGGTCGCCGTCGGCATTGGGCTGGAAGACCCGAACGACAAAGGCAAGGCAGTCGTGCCAACTTATGGTGCGCCACACCTCGAGATTAGTTTTAAGGATTCGCCAACCAGCAAGATGAACGAGTCGGCGCTCGGCACGATTATTAAAAACAACGGTAAGACCGATGTACTGGTCGAGGGCGACGGCTCGATATCAACAAAGCTGTGGGTCAAGGGGCTGTACTACTGGCTAGCACTAGCATTCGGACAAAAGCCAACCACCACCGGTGTGCAGGGTGATACTACCGCTAAAGAGCATCTGTTTACACTGAGGGACGACAACAACCACATCTCGGCGACCATGACGATTAAAGAGCCGAACCTATCAGCGCAATTTGCTTATGCCATGGCGGATTCTGTGACGTTTACGTGGACACCTGACGACTTTCCAAAGGTGGAGGTGGCGTTCAAGTCGCATAAGAGCAAAGAGACTAGTAGCGGCAATGTGACATACACCATCGATGATACTGAATTCCTACCAAAGCACGCGATGTTTAAGATTGCAGATGATCTTGCGGGGCTTGATGCGGCGCCTGAGGCAAAAGACATTAAGAGCTTGACGCTGACAATTACCAAAAACTTACAGCCGCAGCAGACTATGGATTCCAAGGACACCTACGGCGAGATTTTGAACGGCGAATTCGAAGTGTCAATATCCATCGAGAAACTGTACCGCGATAAAACCTACCGTGCGATGAGTTATAACGACGAGCGCAAGGCATTGCGGCTATCGTTCGTTGATGATAAGAACAAGGCTGGCACAAAAACCAATACCAGCTTGACGTTCGACATAGCCGTTGCTGCATTTAGCGGCTACGAGCCGAGTTACGGCGTGAGCGACATTGCCACCGAGAAGATCGATGCAGTCATGCTGCTCAACACGGCTGATTTTAACAAATCGATTACTGCGAAGTTAGTAAATAAATACACCTATTAACATCGCGTATCAGAAAAAAGCCCGCAATCGTGCGGGCTTTTCATCTAGCGGTGCTTGTCGCAAGCGATGCCGTCGCCGTCTCTATCAAGGTGCGGTGAATATCCTGGCTCGCCACGTCGCATATGACTATAACCAGCAGCACGTGCCTCTTTACAACTGCTGAAGCTAACACCTGAGGGTGCTGGTGCCGTTTGGCTTTGAGTCTGTTGCTGACGTTGTCTCTCTGCTGCGGCCGCTTCAGCGGACTGACGCTGAGCCTCAGCCTGAGCCCTCTTTTCTGCGGCTGACGTTTTACTGCCAGCGCACGTATCATCACTCCAAAGCCCTCGCTTGTTGTTGCGGGCATCATCCTGAGCGGACTTGAATTGAGATTGCCATTTGTGAGGGTTTGATTTGTAGGTATATTCATGGCCGTAGCCATCTTTAATCATTTGATACGCAACATTGGTGCCGTCCTCTAAGTAAACATAAAACAGCTTGCGTCCGTATTTATCAACTGAATCTTGCGTCGGATCCGATACAAGATAGACTGTTTTGCCGTTGACTAGTTCGTTCATCTTATTCGAAGCTTCTACACCAAAGCATTCGACGGGCTTGCTCGGGTGTTTTGTCTCGGGGGTGTCGAGCCCAATGAGGCGGACTTTATAACCGCCAGCTTGGATAGTGTCACCGTCAATCACCCTTGTGATAGTGATCTTCTCCCCATCTTTGAATTTAGGGTCTTGCGCCAAATTCTCGTCTATCTTGGGTGTTTCTGGCTGCGCCATCTTTTGCTCAGCGGCCGGTCTTGCATCGCTATGAGTATTTGATGATTCTTTATTCGAATTCGTGAATGAGCCACCAACAACAGAGACTACGAGTAATACAGCTAAAATAACCATAAAACCTTTAGCTGTATCCCGGGCTTGCCTGTCTAATCTTTTACGTTTGACGGCATAAAAGCTTGCGTAAGTCGGCAACCCAATTAGTGTGCCAACAAACATAAAGATGAAAAAGTTTTTAGTGTGTACGCCTAGCAATATTGAGACAGACCATATGATGATATGCACCCATTTTGGCATGACGTGCGGCATAGGATCATCTGCCGCCGGTTTTTTTAGTTTAGTTTTTTGCCCGGATTGGCTACCTTCAATACCAAGGCTTTTTTCGCAATTCTTTTTTACCCTACGCATACTACAAATATACACCCTGTGCTATAATAAAGACAACAAATTGCGATCACCTAGGTCGCAATTTTCTTTTGCCACAAGAGTGGTCGCTTTTAATTAAGGAGGCTACTCATGCAAGACACGAAAACTATCCAACTACCAAGCGGAGGCGAAGCGGTTTTACGAACGGCAATCACTAACCGCACGCGAAAAGAATTTGCAAAAGCGAAAGACGACGTTGATTTAGCCATCGAGCTAGGTATCAAGTCTGTTCTTGTCCGATATAAAGACGCTGACGGTGCTGAAGCAGCATATGAAGCGTTAATGGACTCGACTAGCGGTGAAGACTTCAATGTGATTTCTGAATCTTTGCAAGAAATTCTAGATCCTAAATCAAGCCCAAAAGGATAACCGCGCTTGCACAAGACTACGAGCGGGCGTATCGAGCAAAGACTGCAGTTCCAGAACCGATAGTCATCGCAGGAATCCTCAGAGACTACGGTTGGACATACGAAGAATATCTAGATACACCCGAATGGATTATAGAGGCGATTATGGCGAAGCGTGCTGTTGAGAATAAGTTGGAAGCTGAGTCCTACGATAAATTATCGAAAGGGCGTAGTTAGTTATGGCTAGCAGTGAACTCACCCTAACGATTAAGGGCAACAGCTCACAGCTTATTGCGGCCCTGAACAAGGCTGGCGCGGCTGTTGATGGCTTTGCTAATAAATCTAGCAGCTCTGGCAACAAATCTAAAAATGCGTTCAGCGGCTTGAGCGGTGCAGTTTCGGTCGCGGCTGGTAATTTGATTTCTGCTGGCGTCCACAAAGCCTTTGATATGATCAACAACTCTGTTGATGGTGCTATCCGTCGCGTGGACATTTTGAATAACTTTCCTAAGGTAATGAGTAACCTCGGCATATCTGCCGATGATTCAAAAAAGGCTATCACACGAATGGCCGATGCGCTGAAGGGTCTGCCAACCTCGCTAGATAGTGCAGCTGCGTCGGTTCAACGTCTGACATCGAAGAATGGTGACGTTGGCAAATCTACTGAAATGTTTCTGGCGCTCAACAATGCTATTCTAGCCGGCGGTGCGCCAATGGATATCCAGGCCACAGCAATTGAGCAGATTTCACAGGCATATGCTAAAGGCAAGCCAGATATGATGGAGTGGCGCGCGCTACAGAGCGCCATGCCAGCACAGTTGAAGCAGATTGCACAGGCGTTCTTTCAAAACGGTTCGGCACTGGACGTCTACCTCAAAAAAGCCCAGGAATACGCCAAGAAAAACCCAATGTCATCAACTGGTAAGGAGCTTGTCGACCAATTAACCGCAGTCAAGAATGGCACTGGAGACATGACAACGGCACTGGGCACGGCAATGCGCACCGGTATCATCTCAATGGATGATTTCATGGACACGATTACTAAGCTGAACAAGGAAGGCGCTAATGGGTTTCAAAGTTTTGAAAAGCAGGCGCGCAATAGTACAGGCGGCATCCAAACAGCTATAGAAAACTCTAAGACAGCAGTAATTCGTGGTATAGGGAAGATTATTGAGGCTTTTGGAAGCGGCAACCTAGCCGAAACCGTTAGCGGATTAGGATCTGGGTTTGAGAGCACCCTTGCCTCAGTGGCCGGTCTAATAAAATTTGTGAAAGATAATAGTGCAGTATTCACAGTAATAGCAGTTGGGGTTGGGGTATTCACTGGCGCAGTAGTCGCATACAATACCGCTGTATGGCTAGCTAGCGCAGCCTCTAAAGCCTGGACTGTCGCAACACAAACGGCAACTGCAGTGCAATGGTTATTTAACGCCGCCTTGAGCGCTAATCCATTGGCTCTATTGGCCGTAGCTCTTGCAGCAGTTGTAGCTGGGCTGGTTTGGTTTTTTACTCAAACGGAAACAGGGAAAAATATCTGGAACGGCTTCGTGGAGTTCTTGTCATCGACAATTACGTCGATCGGGCAATGGTTTCAAGGGCTTTGGGACGGGATCGTGAACACCTTTGGTGGTGTTGCTGGCTGGTTTGGTGGCATATTTCAAGGTGCATGGAACGCAATCACTGGCGTATTTGGGCGACTCGGTGGATTCTTTAGTGTTGTTTGGAGTAGTATTACTGGCATGTTTGGACAGCTGGGTAGTTTTGTCGGCAATGCTATTGGCGGCGCAGTTAGAGGTGCAGTTAATGGCGCACTAAGTATGGTTGAGAGTATGGCAAATGGGTTCATTGGTATGATTAATGGTGCCATTGGAGTTATTAATAAGATACCAGGGGTCCACATTGGCAACATTGGCATGCTTCGTGTCCCGCGGTTGGCGACTGGTGGTATCGTTACTCCACAAGGCGGCGGTTCAATTATTTACGCCGGCGATGGCGGGCAGAATGAATGGGTTGTGCCAGAGAGCAAAATGGCAAGCTTGGTGGCGCAAATTAATAGGCGAACAGGAGACGAGGGTGGCGGCATGACAAAACATATTACCGTCAACAACACCTACAACGTGCGTGATAAGGTCGATGCGCAGATGGTGGCAAGCGATTTGGGGTATTTGTTAAGTCAGGCATAGGAGGCAGGTATGTGGCAAGTATTTTTGAACGACTTTCAGATAAACGATCAGCTCATCGGCATGCACTTGGATGAGCCGATTGAGGGTTTGGCTGGGTTGCCTGCGATTCGCACATCGCAGGGGATTAATTTGGGGCGGAATGGCGGCTGGACGACAAAACAGCTGTACGAGGCGCGGTTCATTTCGTTCAGCGGGCGGATTTTCGGTAGGACGGTACGTGAAACTGAGGAGCGGCGGCGTGAGTTTGCCACGATTTTAGCAAAGCTGGTGAAAGATAAAGGAACACTTCGCGTGATTACGCCTGGTGGACAAGTTTACTCGACAGAAGTAGTGCTAATTGGTGTGGAGATGCCGATTGAAAAGTTACTAAATCTGGTGAAGTGGAAGATCAACCTGAAAGCAGACGATCCATTACTGTACGACAACAGCGATGGTGAATTGCTGGCAACTATTCGCAAGACACGCCAGGGCGGGTTCACGATACCATTCACGTTGCCGCTGTATATCAGTCCAGATGAGCAGCCAGCGACGGTCAATAATTCTGGGAACGAGACAATACTACCAAATATAATCATCCATACCAAAGCCACCAATCCAAAGCTAATAAATCGTACGACAAATCAAACGATGGGGCTTATTCTGACGGTCAGCGCGAGTGGCAAGTTGGAAATTGACATGAAAAACAAGACGATTTTGCTAGATGGAATGAATGTGTATGATTCGCAGGCTGCCGGCTCGAGCTTCTGGGGACTAGCGCCTGGCGACAACATGATCGAACTGCAAACTGACGAGCAAGACGAGCAGACAGAAGCAGAGCTACGATTTAGAAGTGGATACATAGGGATTTGAGCCATGGCAGAATATAAGATCGAAGTTTACAGCAAGAATGGAAAATGCCTCGGCGATATTCGCCATTTGGCACAGGGACTAAAATGGACTGAGCAGCGCAACGCCGCCGAGACGGTTAGTTTTCGGATGGATTTGACGCGATATGAGGAATATGTCAAAAAAACCGGCATGCGGCCGTATGATTTTATGGATGTTGGCACGACAGATATTAGGATTGTTCGAAATGGTAAAGATAGAATTGGCGCGCACCTTATTAAAGTAGACTTTTCACCAAATGATCCATCAGTAGATATTGAGCTGAGCTTTACTGGCTACCTCAACTATTTCAAGGACGCTTATGTGGATGCTGATTATGACAAAACTAGACAAGGCGATATTGCTTGGGGTGTAATAAATCAGTACCAGGAAAAGCAGGATGGAGATTTCGGTATTCGGCGTGGTAGATTCACATCGCTTGGCAAAAATCCGCGTCAGCGTCATCAGAAACGCGCCAACGTGAAGGATTTTCTGGTACGACTAAGTAACGTCATCGGCGGACCAGACTTTCAGTTCACGCCTGATAAAAAGTTCAATACGTTTGATGCGATGGGGAGCTATCGCCCAGATATTAAATTGATTTACCCAGAGAATGTTGCCGGTTTTGGATTTGAGAGGAGTGTGGATAGTCTGGCTAATTATGTAATTGGTATCGGTAGTGGTAATGGTGACGATGCAATCGTAGCGACGGCAACCGATCCATTCTCTCGTCAGGCACTATATCGCCGTGAGAAGATTGTCACGTTTAGTTCTGTAGAGCGTGAAGAGACTTTGCAAGAAAACACAAATGGCGTATTAGAGATGCTGAAGGATGTTCGTGAACTGCCAAGCTTTACACTAGCTGATGGAATAATCGATCTTAATGACATAGGGCTTGGTGATACCATCTACGCAGAAATGAATGGCTACATCATGTTTGAACATATCCGCGGATTTTATCGTATTGAAAAAATCGAGGTCGATGTGGATGAGAATGATGCTGAAGAGGTCAAGTTAACATTCGACAATTTAAGCGTGGATGATATCATCGCGCAGCAGGAAGAAAATGAGTAGACTAATTGAGCTAGAGGAGCAAGGCTTAGTTGGCATGTTAGCGAGAGTTAAAGCGCAACATGCTGACCTGAAGAGCACTCCACAGCCAACAAGCGTTAAGTCCGGTGTCAGGACATATCAGATTCCAGAAGGCAATCTGTGGAATGAGTTTGAGGTATACAGAAAGATAAATGGCACGGAGGTGTTTATCGGTAAGTATAGACATTATATGCTGCCAGGCACGGGAGGGGTAAACACTCCTGATACTTTCAATATAATCACTGAATTTTTTCCAGAAAATCAAAAGAGCCCGGTAGTCTATCCCTACTTGGTAGTGTCGGTTGACGGACATTCCTGGGAGCCCATATACGATCCATCCATAGGATTAGCTTTTGCGGTGAATGACCCTCACGCAAGATCTCATGTGTTTTCTGGTTGGTATTTAAAGGATTCAACGAATTATCGGAGCCGTGATGCTCTAAAGTTTTTGTACGTGACAAACGGCTATTATGATACACCAGATTACGCAAATGTTGAGTTGAAAATTCGATTTATGGTTCGCAGTACGGACAAGGGTAAAATAAAAATAAAGGTAGTGCTAGATGATTAGCAGGATTGACAAGGATAGTTTGATAACTCAAATAGCTGACATACAGCGCGAGATGCATGACGAAAAGACCAGGCAGTTTGTTGGTAGTAATCAGATAGTCATGAAATTATCTGAGATGTCCTCTAGTACATGGGATTTTAGTATACACCCGCACAGAGCTGAGCAGTCTTTTAGCGAGGCTGGGTGGAACGTGGTATTAGTTACGGCTAAGGCTAAAAATTCAAATAATCTCGTGGCCGACCTTGCGATTCGAACCAGCACAAAAGATGCGCTCACTAGGATTATCGACATACCACTGCCGCCCGCACAATCAAATACGAAGAAATGGTTTGTTCCTGTCTTTGGAAAAAGAGTGGTGCCTATCTTGTTCAAGTTGCAGATTATAGCTAATGACGAGTGTGATGTCTCGTGGGAGGAGTATCAGGGATGAGTATTAACCGTTCAAGCCAATTTCCAGATATTGTTCGAACAATGAAAGACATTGAAAAATGGCAGCGTGAGAAAAAAGAGAACCAGATAGTAGGTGCTGATGCCGTGAAAACGTTTTTAACTCAGACCGAACGCGAGTGGGACTGGACTGGCGTGACATCTTTTGAAGGGTCTGCGAAGGTTAAACGGCTTCGGGTGTCTTTTATTCCAGAAAAAAGTACGACTGCTGGATTAAAACTGCAGACAGCTCATGAAATTGTTGGCTATCCAACTGCACCACTAACCATTAATAGCGTGCGCGAGCCTATAGAAATTGGTCAGCCTCAAAATTGGGACGTAACGATAATTTGGTTCGGCGATGAAGAAATTAGAGTCAAATTTTTTGTTTCATCAACGGGCAAAGGATTGCTACATGTGGTATAATACAAGTAATAAATTGCGACCGCTTGGTGGCAATTTTCTTTAGCTTTTCTGGCGGCGCGCGGAAAGGATTTGAAATATGACAAGACGAGTTTTCAACTACGGCGGCGGGATGCATAGCCCGGCAGCGCTAACACAATTTATACGTGACGCACTGGACGGCGAAGTAGCAAATGGTATGGAAGTGGTGGCTGGCAGTGGGATGAACGTTACTGTTAAGTCCGGGACCGCTTCTGTTGGAAAAGACCCGTCATACGACATCAACATTATAGGCACTGAGTCGGTTAGTGTGGGTGCAGCATCGCCATCAAATCCAACGAATACACTAATCGTTGCCTACGTGGATCGTAATGTCGCCGGGAGCACAGCTGTCACAGACAATACTAATGATGTGTTCAAGCTGAAGGCGGTCTCTGGTGCAGCTGCCGCAACACCATCAGACCCTACAACGTCGGCAATTCAGGCGGCGATTGGTGCGGCAAACCCATATATTATACTAGCGAGAGTCCTCAAACGATCTGGAGCAACATCAATTATTAGTAGTGATATTACCGACTTGCGAAAGATGATTACACTGAGAGACGGCAGAATCAACCGATCGGAGATTATCTCTAGCGGTACGGTCCTACCACAACACATGGATCTTTCATCCCTGTTAACATTCAGTCCTGATGGCTCAGGACAGCCAATCTCTGGAGGAATATTGATACAAACTGGCTGGTCCCAATTTTATGGTAACGGCACTAATCGGCAAGCGATACCTATCAACTTTCCGAAAAGGTTTAAGCAAGTGTTATCGCTGTCAACCACGCTGATTGGATATAAGCTCGGCAGTAAGGCTCAAACTATTAGTGAATTCACAAATGTTATCGGCAGCGGACTCAATATTGAGGCTGGTCCAGTTACAGGTACGGGCACAACACTTAATGCATCGACGACAGGGTCATTTGGTGGAGCCTGGCATGGGGTATCATGGGTAGCGATAGGTATTGCTTAGGCTTTTTTCACGTATTGAATAGTGACAAATGAGGTCTTGTATCCAGACTGATCAGTATAGGTCTGGATGTTAATGTTATCATTGTCAGCATAGACCGTCACCGTGTAGGCTTGTTGGTCAGCAGTATGCGGTAAGTTGATAGTTGCGCCAACACTGTCCTCTTTCGCAACACCGCGGATATTAATAACCATATCTAGATTATTAATACCGTGCGGCTTCGTTGTTTTACCAGAAACCTTCAAGCCACCCATTGAAAACGTTTTCTGGTAAATAGTGCGTCCATCGATCCATCTCATACCAGTGTCGACTTCTGAGGTGCTGCGGTCACCACGAGCAGACGGTGATAGGTTTTGTGGTAGGACTGTATCATGGTATAATCATAAGTAGAATATGCGAGCAGCCACGCGAGGGTTTTCAGAGGTGCTTTATCTCGCATGTTTGCTCGGATTTTCAAATCGATCTGTGTTATAATACAGACATAGGAAATTGCGATCACAAAACGTGGTCGCTTTTTTATTGGAAAAAATTATGAGCAACACAGAAGTATCAGCAAAAGAATTTGGCGCGCTACAGGCAAATGTTGAGTATATCAAAGACGATGTTATTGAGATTAAAGATATCTTGCGCAATCAAGACTATGTTAGCCGAAAAGAATATCAAAAGTTGGCTGATCTCGTTGAGCGACAGTCTGGGCAGCTCAATACAATTGAGAAAAACCTAGGTATTAATGAGGCCACTTTTACCGGTCAGATGAAACGGTTTATGGATAAGTACGTTGCGGCTGCATTTAGTAGTGCGTTGATGCTTATCGTTATCTGGGCGTTATACGTAACACAATCATCGCAGATCGAGCGGTTGAAAACCGATTTGAACATAACAAACGAAACTGTTCGGTCAAGAGAAAATAGATGACAAGGAGGTCAAATATGAAACTAGAAAAGAAAACTACAAGACAGCTATCAATCGCGGTTGGTCTGCTGTCATTCGGCGCGTTCGTTGTGCAGGGGCTCGGTGACATTTGGGGCTTCGCTGCTGTCGCTAAGCAGCTGACGAGTACAGCACTGCTGTTTGCCGGTGGTGTCAACATCTACTTTTTGGGTGTGACAAATCAGAAAAATGATCAAGATAAGAAAGGTGAGAAATGAAACGGCTCGGATCTAAATTAATTGGTTTTCTCGCTAATCATCTTGCCATGATTCTGGTGGCGGCAGTCGTAGTGTTGTCGGCGACATTCGTCATTGCCGGCAAGCAAGCTGAGGATGGCAGTATTACTCTTGACGGCTCAAAAGCGAAATACTCCAAGTCTACTGAAAAAGCCCTGTGTGAGCTAGCCAAAAAGCGCGAGAACGCGATTGCTGGCATTATGGGACTAGATGTGCCGCAGGATTCCGGCTCGGGCTGTGAAGCACCCGACAAAGAGTTAGCGCAGATGGGTTCTGGCGTCTACTACAAGACCGACCTATCCAGTCCTGCAGCGTTCGTCAATGCCATGAACGGCCGCGGATTTAACGAGGGGTATGGGTTGCAGTGTGTGGCAGGCTTCAAGCAGTTTATGTTCAGTCTGAGTGGACGTGTCGTAGCGACGCGCACAGGCGGAGCCAGCGGCTATGCTAATCAGATAGGTGAGATCCAGGCGCTTGGCTTTACGTGGCACGGCGGGCAGGATGGTATGAAAGATGGAGACTGGGCGATTTTCGGCGGTGGAACGTACGGGCACGTCGCTATGTACTATCAGGGTAAGTTCTTCGGTCAAAACCAAGGCTCAGGCAACATCTATGTCGGCAACGCCTTCAACTTGATGGACCTGGGTGGCTATCGCAACTCAATCATCGGTTACTACCGGCCTAACATCTGGAACGGCACCGCTAGCGCGCCAGCCGCTCCAGCAGCCAGCTCAAAAGCAGTGAGCGACCAAGTGGTGGCAGATGTATTGAGAGGTGTGTACGGTAGCGGCAATGACCGCGTAGCACGGTTGCAAGCCGCTGGTTACAATCCAGCCGAAGTGCAATCAGCTGTTAATTCACGCGTAGCGGCACAAGCACCGCGAGTTAGCGCACCAGCTTCGACAGGTTACGTTCAGCGAAGCGGTGGCGATTACGTCGTGCGTCGCGGGGATACGCTCGGCGATATCGCACTGAGGAATGGCTGGCATGGCACGAACGGGCTGTTCGGTAATTCTGGCTATACACAGCGGCTGGCTGAGCGAAATGGGATTGCTAATCGCGGATTGATCTACCCGGGGCAGAGAATAAACCGATGAGTCTACAGAAAACAACCATCACCAAATCCAGCTTGTATTTTCGCGAGTGCAAGGCTTGCGGCTGCGTTACGCTGCACGTCGGTAAGTCTACGCCGCAGATGACGCCAGGCTCGACATACAATGACTGCTTGCAATGTCTGGTTGACGCGCATAGTGTACCTGGACTAAGCCGCTGGATTGACCCGAAAACAGGCAAATTGTTGACTGAGCCGCGCGGTAAGACGCCGCCGGCTCTAAGAAGCTGAGGACGCGCATGGAAGACTTGACGACGCTAAGCGACGCAGATCTTGTTAGCGAGTATCGACAGGCGCTACAAATCCAGGAGAAGGCGGCGGAACGGATTCGTCAACTCGAAGACGAACATTTTGCTAGAGACTTTGGTAAAACCGCTCTACGGTGGATTGTCGAAACTAGTGCTGTTGACAGTTAAATGAGTATTATGGTAAGATAGCCCTATCAGGACAGATCAATTATAGCCTCAGACTATTATTAGTTAACGGGGCTATTTTTGTTTTCAGAATGGCTCAGTGAGGGTAAAATGGGGAATATCACCATAGACGAGCGACGAGTGCAGAAAATGCAGCAGAGATTGGGCAAGGCGACAAAGCTAATCACTGACGATAATTACCTGCCGATGTTCAGAAATCGCCAGATCAACTACGCAAAAGAGTTTGATTATTCAATTAAGCTGGCAAAGCGTAAACGAAACCCACGTAAATATTTTGCATTTATTTGGTCAAGTAAGAATCTAGCGAAGACGGTGGATTGGCTGCGCAAATTGATTGCTCAAGCGAAAGCTAAGGCAGCAGAGGAGCGCCACAAGCAGAAAATGCAAGAGCAGGCAGTCCTGCCGATAAACATTGACGGATTAGATAAGCTGGCACAGATGAAGCGCAACTATAACCTCATCACGTAGCAATCATTGCTGTTATTTTGATGTCGCTCGCGGAGCGGCTTGTTTGCGTTTGATTACGCATTTGAAATGTGCAATAATCCTGGGTGTATGCAAAAAATCAGGACTTTTACACAGTGAAAACGGCCGTTTGGCCGCTTTTTTATTGCACCATCTCACTCACGAGACCGCCGCCATGTTGTGTTGATATTCAAAATAATAATTTTACGTTCTATATACAATAGCTTTGAAAAAATTGATTATAAAGAAATTCTATATAGAACTGTTTTTTGAAGTGGAGATTTACGGGAATGGAAAAACCTATTTATGCACAAATCGAAGAATATTTAGATTACTGTCGAGCGCGTCAGTTTACTAAACAGACAATGGACACAAAGACCAGAGTACTTACTAAGTTTGCGGAGCTAGAGCTCGTTAACGATATGCAGGAGCTGACCAATAGAGATATTAATAAATGGATGTCTATGCAATCTTCGGGCGCTGCTACTGGCAACAAGATTTCTGGTAGAACAATCAACGGCAGACTAAATCATATTGTTGCCTTCATAAAATATTTAAGAGATATGGACTACGACATATCGGTCAAAACGCGTCTAATTGAGCCTGCGAAAGAAAAACCACCACGACGAAGTTGGTTTACGCGAGAACAGGTTGAAAGAGTCCTTGAAAACGCCAAGCCAATGGAAAAACTACTAATATCACTGACCTTTGATTCCGGGCTGCGAGCTACAGAATTGAGAAATCTGAGACTAAAGAATATTAATGGGCGCGAAATGAATATAGTCGGTAAGGGAAATAAGGCCGGTACGGTGTTCATGACACCACGTACAAAACTGTGGATGAACGAATGGATTAATAATAAAGGAATTACCGATTATCTATGGCCGTCACCAGCTTATGATGATGGCCGACCATATAGTATTGATGAATTAAGATACAGAATGCGCCGAGAATTTGAGAGGGCAGGTATAGAAGGCTTTTATCTACATGCAATGCGACACAGCTTTGCTACGGATATCCAGACACGAGGGGCATCAATCTCTCAAGCGCAGAGACTACTAAGACATTCTAATTCAGCCACAACCGAAGTTTATTTGCATGCTTTGGACAACGGAATGATAGGTGTATATGATCAATTGAAGTTAGGCCATACACTCTAAAGATCTGTAAGGCGCCTGCGATATTTTGCTTAAGCTATTGACAAAATGGCTTCAGTTTGCTAGTATAGTAGTATGTGATTGCGATGTGCACAAAAGCCTTCGCAATGTGTACATTGAAACCTCTACTCCTGATAGAATCTACCATGGTAGCGCTCTACCAACTGAGCTATCGCGGCGTCATACTCACAGCTGATTATACCAAATTATCCTGTCGGTGAAAAGCGTTTGCTATAATAATTATCAGGAGGAACTATGGCTCAATTTAGTTTTGATATAGAAAGCACGTTTAACAAGCCAGAGATGAATAACGTTCATCAATTGGTGGTGCGGGAAATCGCCAACCGTTTTGATTTTAAGGGGACGCCAGCTGATGTCGAGTGGCTGCCAGACAAAAAGGGCTTCAAAGTCATCGGCGCAGATGAGTTTCAAGTACAATCAATCATTGATATGATCGGTCGGCAGCTCGCCAAACGCAACATGACCAGCAAGGTGCTCGACCTTGGCGGGGCGCACAATGCCGCCAATATGCGCGCCTGGCAAGATATACCGTTCAAAGACGGTCTCAGCCAAGAAAACGCCAAAAAGATCACCAAGCTTCTGAAAGAAGCACATCCCAAGGTAAAAACCCAGATTCAAGGCGATAGCGTACGCTGCACCTCAAACAGCAAAGATGAGCTACAATCCGTCATGGCGACGCTCAATCAAGCAGATTTTGATTTTCCGTTGAGCTTTGGCAACTATCGGTAAATCCGACCAACAACAATAAATCCGCGCCAGTTCTGTGGCGCAGATTTATCGTGTTTATTGTTATCTGTGGCTTAGCGCAAGCTGCGACGGCTCATCACATAAGCGCACGTCACGCTCACCAGTCCACCAAGCCCCAAGATGCCGCTAGCGGTGTTCAGAGTACCAGTGAGAGGCAATTCCTTAGTGGTTGGCGCGGTAGGAGTTGGCTGCGGCTGCGGCGTGGCAGCAGGAGGCGTGGTTTGATTGGTAGTTGGTGGTGTAGTCGGCTCAGTCGGTGTCGGCTTATTCGGCT
>CAUSYU010000005.1:0-34350 GCA_963536065.1 uncultured Candidatus Saccharibacteria bacterium | reverse complement strand
AACAGCTGAAGGAGCATACTCATATGGCAAATAAACTATGGCAATCAACCGCAACTGGCTCACTCCACCCACTAGTCGAGTCATACACCGTTGGTGACGATCAAGTGCTGGACCAACATTTGCTGGGGCATGATATCACCGCCACCAAAGCGCATGCTCACATGCTAGAAAAAATTGGCGTGCTGACCAGCGACGAATATCAACAATTGGCAGCCGCCTTGGACGAGCTGCTGAACGAGTGGAAAACTGGTGCCTTCACGCTCACCAGCGAGCACGAAGATGGCCACACCGCTATTGAGCTATATCTGACAGAAAAACTCGGACCAATTGGCAAAAAGGTTCATACTGGTCGAAGCCGCAATGACCAAGCCTTGGTGATGATGCGACTATTTATCAAATCTGAGCTTGAGGCAGTGGCCGAAAAGTTGGAGACAGTCGCTCAGGCCTATGCTGGCAAAATTGCCGCTATCGGCGAGACCGAGATGCCTGGCTACACCCACACCCAAAAAGCCATGCCAACCACGGTCAGTATGTGGCTTGGCTCATATCACGATGCGTTTCATGACCTCCAGCAATTGGTGGCACACAGCATCACCGCCATCGATCAAAACCCGCTGGGTAGCGCTGCTGGCTTTGGCGTTACGCTGCCACTTGACCGCCAGATGACGACCAGTGAGTTAGGCTTCGCTAAAGTACAGGAAAATCCCATGTACTGCGGCTTGTCGCGCGGCGTGTTTGAGCTGATTGCCGTGCAAGCACTCAACCCAATCATGGTCTTTGCTGGCAAATTTGCCGAAGACATGTTGCTGTTTACCTCTCAGGAGTTTAACTATTTCAAGCTGCCTGTCACCATGACCACTGGATCGTCCATCATGCCGCACAAACGTAACTACGACGTCTTTGAGATCATGCGCGCCACCGCCCACGCTTATCCAAACTACGCTTTGCAACTCCAAGCTATTTCGACAGGTGCCGGCAGTGGCTATCACCGCGACTTGCAGTTGACCAAAAAGATCACCATGGATGCCTTCACGTCGGCACTCGACACTCTGGAAGTTCTGACACTCTGTGTCAGTGAACTGGAGGCTAACACTGACCGATTGGCTGAGGCGATGACCGATGAACTTTACACCGTCGCCAAGATTAACGAATTGGTGGAAAAAGGCGTGCCATTCCGCGACGCCTACCAGCAGGTCAAACAATCATTTCTGGGTGAATAATCCCTGATTTTCACTGGTAACCGCCAACTATTTGACAAACACAAGCTTTTTGTGCTATAATCAAAAGATACGTGAATTAAAACATAAAAAGGCAGAAAAATGACAGACAAAAAAGATCTGGTGTGTATACCACGCGAAATTGAACTCCAAGCTGCGATGTTCCGTTTGGGTAATATTAACGAGGAAATTCAAAAAGGTTATGAAATCCTCAAAAAATACCATAAGACGGTGACCTTTTTCGGTTCGGCACGCACCTGCCCAGACAGCCCATACTACCAAGCTGCCAAAGAAGCCTCGGAGCGTTTGGCAAGCTTGGGCTATGCGGTTGTCTCTGGTGGCGGCCACGGCATCATGGGTGCCGCCAACGAAGGCGCTAACAAAGCGGTACAAAAAGGTGCGCGCGCTGCTGGTGGTGAATCAATCGCCTTTAACATCAAGCTACCCCACGAACAAGATCTCAATGAATATGCAACTGAGGCGTTTGAATTTCAACATTTCGCTCCCCGCAAAATCGTCATGACCATGTACGCTGACGCCTACATTTATTTCCCAGGTGGTTTTGGTACCTTGGATGAATTGGCGGAGATATTGACTTTGATCCAGACACAGAAAGCTAACCGCGTGCCAGTCATCTTGTTCGATACGGCGTTTTGGAGCGATTTGGACGCCTTCTTCCGCAACCATATGTTAGCCGAATCAGCAATCGTCAAAGAAGACCTTGATATTTACACCATCACCGACAGTGTCGACGAAATCATCGACATCGTTACGTCCAATAAAACCTATTGCGATCACTAATCCAAAATGTCCTCAACCCGCCGGCAAATGCCGCCATCGCAAATGATGCGACTAACGGCTGGGTTGTGTGTCTGTGGATGATCCCGGAAGCGGCGGTATATTTCCTGGCCCAGGGCAACTTTACCATGTTTCGTGGTATGTCTGCCAAGTGATAACTGATGGTGATAATTCTCAACGATATCTATAGGGTGAAACGAAATAATATACCCATCTATGTCCGCTAGCACCCAGTCACTGGCTTTGAAGCAAGCTCGCTTGTCGATCTCTGGCGCGATAGCCATCAGCGCCTGGTAGACTTCGTTTGCCGTCGTATCGCGTGGATCCAGACCCAAGGCACGCAATACACTGTGTGTTCGCGCCAATACATCCGACATCAACCGGATATCACTATCGTCACGTGTCATCCGGTTCAGTTCCTGTAGAGCAATCTGTACATTTGCGCCTTCTCCTAGTAGTCGAGCCAAGTGTTGTGCCATGGTTATATACTCCTTTCCTGTAGCGGCATCTCGTGGAGGCGAGCACCTTTATGTAAAATACCTGCTTTAGCACTAATTTTCGCAACGACGGCGCTGGAATTTGCGCTGGCAAAAATAACCGAATCTCGCAAACTGCCACCTTCCGACCATCTACTCAAAAATCCTGAAGCAAATGCGTCACCAGCTCCTGTTCTGTCGATGGCCGGGACGTCTTCATACATGCCAGCACGGACGATTGTCTTGCCGTCACTCGCCATGGATCCGTTGGCACCATCTGTCACTAACAGCGTCGGTACCAAATACAGCCCATGCCGAATCAAACTCTCCAAATCACTTCCTTCAACAAGCTGCTGCATTTCCTCTTTATTGACGGTCAAAATATCTACATCTTGCAGCAAACCAAGTAACAATTCGCGCTGCGCCAACTCTTTTTTGCCAGGATTAAAACAAATTTTAATGCCACGTTCACGCGCTTGGGTAAACAGTTTACTGAGTGTTTGCATTTGACCCGCCAAGTTGGAGACGTACAGCCAATCCGCCTGGACATTTTCCAGAGAAAAGTCGCCTGGATGGTAATGCGTCGAAGCGCCGCGATAGGTCAAAATAGTCCGCTCGCCATTTGGCGCTAAAAGCATGACCGAATATCCGGTGTTGTATGTGTCAGAAAATTTCACTAGCTGTGTGCCGACACTTTCGCTGTCTAGTGCATCTAACACTGCTTGACCTGCTGGGTCGCGTCCAACCACCCCCATGAACTGTGTTTGGTGACCCTGACGAGCAAACGTCACTGCTGCGTTGGTAGCACCACCACCGGTAGAGAAATGGATCTGATTGACATCAATTTTTGAACCCAGTTCCAAGCGCTGAAAACAACGTTCTGGGCTTTCACAAACAGGCGCCAGTGCTGGCGAGTGGCTCAAAAATACGTCTTGAACAGCAGCACCAATGGTAATAATTTTAGCCATCAGATCACTGCCCTTCCGCTTGAGCCAAAGGCCATGATTTTTTCTTCAACGACTTTCTGGACTGCTAAATATACCTCGGGCATCAGCTTAACGATGGCATATTCATGTGGATTTTCACGCAAGGTTTTTTCCAGTGTGGTGCGGAAAGCATAGCGCATATCGGAGTTGATGTTGATTTTGGAAACGCCAATTTTTGCCGCCTCCTCAAAGTAATGCAGCGGGGTGCCCGACCCACCATGGAGCGAAATCTGGCAGTGCAGCGCCTCCCGAATGCGTGCTAACAATTCCAAATCCAATACTTTCGGCACTGGATATTTACCGTGCAGATTACCGACTGCTGCTGCAAAGGTATCAATCCCCGTTGCCTCGACAAACGCCCGTGCACCGTCTGGCGTGGAAAAAGTTTTTTTGATTTCTTCATAGTCAATAGCTTCAGTGTGAACGTTAGAGCTGCCACCAAAATAGTGCGGCTCGGACTCTACCAGTGCGCCGGTAAACTTGGCATACTCCACCACTTCGCGAGTTTTGGCGATGATTTCCTCGTCGGAAGCGTCGTGATTTGCCTGGGAAATGTCGATGTGCACAAACTCATAACCAGCGTCAATCGCCCGCTTGCAGCCCTCCACTGTCGGCCCGTGATCCAAGTTCAA
The DNA here is from genome assembly GCA_963536065.1 of uncultured Candidatus Saccharibacteria bacterium. Classification (GTDB taxonomy): domain Bacteria; phylum Patescibacteriota; class Saccharimonadia; order Saccharimonadales; family Saccharimonadaceae; genus Nanosynbacter. The sequence continues at coordinate 30,241 of CAUSYU010000005.1, read as the reverse complement.
ATACATCTCGATGCCGTATTCAGTCTTATAATTATCCACCAAATCGCGCACGTTCTCCAGCCCCATGGCTTTAACTTCAGCATCCGACACTTCCACCAGCACCGGCGACTGGAGTTTTTGCGCTGCCCGCGCCACGGCGATCAGTGTTTCTTGATTATCAATATTAAACGCCCCAACCGCAAAATGTTGCGCCCGTGTCCGCTGCATCAAATGACGCGCTCGCGTAGTGTTTTGCCGAATCTCTGAAATCGATAGTCCCATACTGCCCCCTAAAATACTTATGGTAATTATAGCAATTAGCGCGCGTTATGCCAAGGGCGGTCTACCACGCGTCAGGCCTGTGTACAGTTGTCATATTGACTTTTTCGGTACTATGTGATATATTACAAGTAACTTCTGCTCGAGGTTTGTCTGAGGGCAGAAGAGCCCTTTAACCTCGAGCACGTTTTTCCTGAAAGGAGGGAAAAATGTCGTGGAGATTTGCCCTCTTTTTAGGGGGTCTTGCAGGTGTTACCGTCTATGTAGTGTGTTATATTATGACACACTACCTGGGCGAGCTCCCTGTCCCCCTGTACGTACCGGCGCTAATCAGCGCCTGTATCTGTACTATACTGCAAAAGTACATGGAGGGCTGAGAGGGCTGACGCCCACCGAAAATAGCTCGCTGAAAACTGGTTCAATCTGAGTTGAGACGCAATTTCTCGCGTTTCCTGGGTTGAGTTATCCAGTTTCAGCTTGAGCACGTTTTCGGTGGGCTATTTTCATTGGAGAAAATCGACTACGTTACTAACTACTGAGTCGACGTCCAGGCCGTGCTTTTGCCACAGCTCGACCATTGAGCCAGACTCACCAAACATGTCATTGACACCAATCCGTTTCACTTTCACTGGCAATTGTTCGCTGAGTAGTTCAGCCACACTCGAACCAAACCCGCCAGCGACCTGCCCCTCTTCGGCCGTCACCACACAGCCGCATTTTCGGGCGGCGCTCAGCACTGCTGCCTCATCCAATGGTTTGATGGTTGGGAAATGCACAACCTCCGCCTGGATGCTATGCTGATTTGCCAGTATTTCCGCTACCAGTAGCAATTGATAGGTCATCGTGCCAGTGCCCAGCAACGCCACATCTGTTCCCTGGCGCAGAGTATAGCTCTTGCCGATTTCAAATGTTGCCTGATTTAAAAACAGTGGCATATCAGCCCGCGGCAACCGCACATAATTTGGCCGTGAGTCGGTCGCCATCACTGCCGCCATCAGTTTAGCCTCATACGCATCACCCGGCGCCAGCACCACCATGTTTGGCAAGCTCCGCATCAGCGCGATATCTTCCAGCATTTGGTGGGTCGCACCATCTGGACCAACGTTCAGTCCTGCATGTGAACCAACCATCTTGACCGGCTGATTATTTAGACAAATCGTCGTGCGAATTTGCTCCCAGTTACGCCCCGGACTAAACGAAGCGTAGCTGGCCGCAAACGGGATATTGCCCATAGCTGCTAGCCCAGACGCCACCGTCACTAAGTTTTGTTCCGCCACACCAACTTCAATGAGTCTCGGCGCACCGATATGCTCGGCAAATTTACCAAAGCCAACGCTTGCTACCAGGTCCGCACTAAGCGCCACGACGCGGTCATCCTGCTTGGCCAGCGCAACCAAACCGTCACCAAAACCACCTCGCACCGAAGTATAGATAGGCGTTTGCCAATCTTCACGTAGATACATCATTTCCTATCCTCCAACTGAGCCAACGCTCGCTGCGCTTCCTCGGCAGTAGGAACTTTTCCGTGCCAATGATAATCACCTTCCATAAAATCGACCCCTTTGCCTGGTATAGTATGGGCGATGATGACACTCGGTCTATCCGTCACAGCGCGAGCCATGCTCATGGCTTCACAGATACTCTCCATGTTGTGTCCATCAATTTCCTGAACGTGCCAACCAAAACTCCGCCATTTCCCTTGTAGATCTTCCAGCGGCATGACGTCCTCAGTACTGCCGCCAATTTGAATGGCATTACGATCAACAATACCAATGAGATTGCCTAAGTTATATTTACTGGCAAACATTGCCGCTTCCCAAATATTACCCTCGTCCAATTCACCATCACCCATCAGACAATAAACAAATCGTTTGGGCTGTGGATGCAAGTGCCGTACATAGTAGGCCATGCCCGAAGCTTGGCTTAAACCCGAGCCCAAGGGCCCGCTAGTCGTCTCGATGCCAGGCAGTGCTTGACGTTCTGGATGCCCCTGCAGTCGAGAGCCAAACTGCCTGAGTGTCGCCAGCTCCGACCTAGGGAAGAAGCCGCGTTCCGCTAAAGTCGCGTATAGCACTGGCGCACAGTGTCCGTTGCTCATGACGAAGAGGTCTCGCTCATCCCAATCAGGATTCTCTGGACTGACGTGAAGCACCGCAAAATATAAGGCCGTCATGATGTCCGCCAAGCCCAATGCACCAGCAGTGTGGCCACTACCGGCATGTTCCAACATGGTGATGATGGAGCGGCGTACCGACGCGGCGTGCTGCTCCAATTGTGTACATGTGACGTTTGGCTGCACTAACCCAACATGCCCTTTTTGTTAATTTCATTTTGAATATTTTGATAGGCTTCTCGAGGATTTGGCGATTTTTGGATGGCGCCACCAACCACCAAAACATTGACGCCGCTGTGCGCCAAGCCGTAGGCGTTATCTGGCATGACGCCACCATCCCAGCCAATCTCTACAGCAGGATTGATGTCTTTGATGAGTCGGATTTTTTCCAATTGCATCAAACTAGCACTACCGCCAAAACGGCCAAGTTCACCAGAAAATATCATCACGTGGTCTGCTGCTTTGATGAGGTCAACGACGGTACTGGGAACGGTCGGACGCATCAATACCAAGCCAGCTTTGATATCTGCCTGTTTGATTTTCTGCAGCGCACCAAGGATATCGCCCTCAGACTCGGCGTGGAGTAAAATCATATTTGGGCGCAGCGCCACCAAATCTTCTATGTATTCATCGACATTTTTCACCATGGCATGAATATCAATTTGCCAGCCTTCTGGTGCCCACAAATCTCGCAAACCGACTGTCAAGTTTGGTGCAAATTGGCCATCAGAAATATCAACGTGCGCTCGCTCGGCAAAACCAGTGATTCGCTCAATTTGTTCTTTGTATTGATCAACATTTTCTGCCAGAATACTGGGGGTGATTACTGTGGTCATAATAATTGGTCCAATTGCGCATTGCGCCTATTAAATCTTGGTGCATTAATATACGGAGTGTTGAGCCATGTTTCCATGATTCCCTTCCACGCCGCTTCATTGTCCTCCAAAACACGAGCCGGCAAGCACAACACATTTGAGTTATTGTCCTGGCGCGTCATTTTAGCTTCGTAAGCATCCCAAATGACGCTGGCACGGATACCTTTGAACCGGTTCGCCGCCATGCACATACCTTGACCGCCGCCACAAATCAAAATCGCTCGCGAATCGTCTGATTCGTCACCAATCACTCGTAGAGCTGCTGCCTGAGCAAACTGAGGGAAATCATCGTCCGGGTTCAATTCTCGCCCACCGACGTCTTCGACTTCGTAGTTATTTTTCACCAAATACGCGAAGACTTTTTCTTTCAACAAAAAGCCGCGATGATCAGATCCCAAGTAAATTTTCATACTCATAAGTATAAGCGGTTTAGGAGCTTTTTGCAAATTAGCCAGCGCGTTTCAATACAGCGCCAATGTCTGCCACCAACTCCACCAAACGGTTTGAATAGCCCCATTCATTGTCATACCAAACCATGACTTTGATCAGATTGCCACCAACCACTTTAGTCAGTAACAAATCAACAACGCCAGAGTATGAATTACCGATGAAATCCCTGCTGACGAGCGGCTCTTCGCTGACGCCCAAAATGCCTTGATAGAACGTGTCTTGAGCTGCTTTTTTGAACGCCTCGTTCACCTGCTCGACAGTCACATCGCGCCGAAGTAGCGCCGTCACATCACTGAGCGACACCACTGGCGTCGGCACACGAACACTCAGTCCGTCAAACTTACCAGTTAGTTGCGGCAGGGTTTTTGTCACGGCGATTGCTGCACCTGTTGTTGTTGGCACCATGTTCTCAGCGGCATTGCGACCTTCGCGCAGGTCCTTAGCTGGCGCGTCCTGCAATCTTTGGCTAGCAGTGTAACTGTGCACTGTCGTCAGCATTGATTTTTCCACGCCAAACTCCGCATCCAGAACCGCCATCACCGCACCCAGACTGTTGGTGGTACAACTGGCATTTGACACAATCGGCGTTGCCGAGGCGATCTTGTCGTCATTGGTACCAAATACAATCGTATCCACACCATCAGACTTGGTTGGACCACTGATGACGACACGTTTCGCACCAGCTTCCAAGTGTTTGCCCGCGCCCTCTTTGTCAGTAAAGAAGCCAGTCGATTCAATCACTACATCGATATTCATATCTTTCCATGGCAATTGCTGCGGCTCTTTCTCTGCCAAAACCTTGACAGATTGACCATCGACGATGAGTTCATTTTCCGTAAACGTCACTTGGCGGCCGTATTCACCGTAGTTGCTGTCATGCTTGAGTAAATATGCCAATGTTTTAGTGTCCGTCAAATCATTGATAGCGACAATCTCTAGGTCGCTACGCTCACGCGCAATCTTAAACGCATTGCGTCCAATCCGCCCAAAGCCGTTAATTGCTATTCTTGTTGCTGCCATACTGCCCTCCCTGCTAAGCGTTAGCCTTTTCTACTATTATATACCAAACTATTTTTCTCTTCTAGCATGAAACTCTGCGAACAGACCAATGCCGATAAATACAACTGTCATAGACCCTGCAACAAAGATACTCGTAGTGTTTGACAAAAAACCAAACAATAATGCACATGGGATAAATATCAGACGACCAACAGTGTTGATTACCGAACCAGCACCAGCGCGATATTTTGATGGTAGATAGTGCTGCATTTTTGACGTAAGCGCAAGAACTAGTGCAAACGACAGCGTGCCAATAATAAACTGCAGTCCAACGGTTAGCCAAAATGACGGACTGACAGTCATGCCAATTGCGGAGATGAAGCAAACAGCCAATGCTAATAGGATTCGCCGTCGAGTGGCAAAGAGGCGAACGACTGCACCACCAGAACTATATGTACCCGTGATGATAGCTCCTGCTATACCAAATAATGCTGCCGGCATAGACAACGCCGCATACCATAGCTGATAGAACTCACCATTCATTTTCTGCACCAAAAATACTACCAGCATAACAACCACCAGCCAAGCAAGGTCAGGGTTCTTGAAAACAGCCGCAAACGTACCTTTCGTATGCTCGATCAATTTCGCATCGGTTGATTGTCTATGAATCGTAGTGTCTCGATAGAACAATAAGACCACTGCTGCTAGTCCTGCGGTAATAATTGTCGCAAAGAACGCCGACCTAAGCGATGTAGCAGACGCCAGCCATCCGCCCAATAACGCACTGATAATTAAAGCGATGCCGCCAAGCATCTCAAAGCGACCCAAAATCTTATCATAGTTTCTTGTATGTCCCTGTTCTTCTTTAAGCAAGTCATAGATCATGGCTGAGCCAGTACCACTAGCAAGAGCATCAAAGAATCCCCAGAATGCTGCCGATACGACATACAGTGATGGGTCATTGCTAATCCACCCAAAATAGCTACTTAACAGCATACTCAAAGCCGACAGAATCATAACACCCTTTCGACTCCAACGATCCGCCAGTACACCAGATGGTACTTCCATTAAGACTGACATTACCGCATAAATCGCCGCCATCAAACCAATACTAGCATCATTGAATCCTATGCTGTACATAAATAGTTTTTCGATGGAATACCAAAACACGAAGCACAGCAAGAATTTCGCAATAAACAGTGGCGCCAGGCGTCGGACGAGCGGATTTTTCATCCCATTATTATACCATAATGTTATACTATATATATGACGCGTGAAGAGCTACTCACCACAGCTGGGCAAAAGTATGATGAAGTACCAGTGTTGGTTTTGGCGAGTGCGATTGATTATGCGACTGAAAAACACGCTGGACAAAAACGCAAAAGCGGTGAGCCGTATATCAATCACCCGCTGGCGGTGGCTGAGATTTTGATTGAGTGGGGTATGGATATCGACACGGTGGTGGCGGGTGTGTTGCATGACACGGTCGAGGACACCGACGCGACGCTGGATGAGCTGGAGAGTTTATTTGGACGAGATGTGGCGTTCTTGGTGGATGGCGTGACCAAGGTTTCACAGGCACGCGCTGGCATGCGTAGCTTGGACAGCTATTTGCCACACACCAAGGACAATTTGACTAAATTGATGATCGCGGTCGGTGAAGATGTGCGGGTAATTATCATCAAATTGGCGGATCGCTTACACAATATGCGGACACTACAATTTATGTCGCCTGAGAAGCAGAAGAAAATTGCTCGTGAGACGATTGAGGTGTTTGCCCCACTGGCGGACCGATTGAATATGGGGCGGGTGCGCGTGCAGCTGGAAGAATTGAGCTTCAAATATTTGATGCCGAAAGATTTTCACCGCACCAAGAGTTTGATGGATAGTCGCTTGAAAAAATCGCAGCGAAAACTGGACCGTGTTCGCCGTGAAGTCGAGGCACGACTAAAGGAAGAAAAGCTGGTTTTCCAGATGGATGGCCGCGTCAAAAGCGTCTACAGCCTATTCAAAAAACTTGATAAGGTCGGTGATGTTGATAAGATTTATGATTTGATCGCCCTGCGAGTAATTGTCGATGATTTGTCGACGGGATATTTGGTTCTAGGGATTCTGCACGATATGTATCAGCCGATGTACGAGCGAATCAAAGATTATGTTGCCAACCCTAAGCCAAACGGTTACCAAAGTCTACACACCACCGTGCAAACACCGAGTGGGCAAATTGTTGAATTTCAAATTCGCACCAAAGAGATGCACGAATACGCTGAGCGTGGTTTGGCGGCCAGCTTCCACTACAATGAGCAGAAATTAACCGACGCGTACAAAAAAGGTCGTATGGGCGCTATGCCGGCAGATCTGTCGTGGATTCGCGATCTCCAGGAAGCAGCAGCGTTGGCTGGCGAGGGTAAACGATTTGATTCTGACAAGTTCCGCATGAAATTGTTCTCAGACCGCATTTTCGTGTATTCTCCGAAAGGCGATATTTACGATTTGCCGCGCGGTGCCTTCCCGCTAGATTATGCCTACCGCATTCACTCCGACATCGCGGCACACGCCAGTGGTTTCAAAATCAATGGCGTCATGAAGCCATTTACCTATCATTTGCGGCACGGCGACACCATAGAAGTGTTGACCAATAAATCCGCCCACCCGAAGCCGGATTGGCGCGAACTGATCATAACGCCTCACGCTAAAGACAAGCTGCGTTTGCAATTGTCACGTAGTGGTGGCATCTTGCAACAATTGACCGGCGGCGTCTCGTCACTGTTTCGGCATCGATAATCAACGGTACAATCTTGTAGGCGGAATATAAAAAACAATATCACCCTCATCTCAGGGGCCGTGACGGGCGCGAAAGCCCCGTCAGCCGAACGCCACAGGCTGACCGTAGGTCACCTGTAAAGAGTACTCTGAGTGAGGTGTGATATTGTTTTGTTGCGTCGATACTCTTACGCTTGCTCGTTCCAGCGAGTGATCGAATCGCGGATGATTTGCTTGGCTCGCTCAACATCGCCAAAGCCCTTGACGACTGTCGAGCCTGGCTTTTTCATATCTTTGTAGTGATTGAAATGATGCTCAATTTGCTTGAGCAGCTGTGGCGGCAAATCTTCCAACGAATTGATAGCATCGCCAGTATTGCGATCATCAGCTGGCACCACGATCACCTTATCGTCAACTTCATCATCATCAACAAACTCCAGTACACCGATGACCTTTGCTTCCATGAAAATGCCTGTTGTCAACGGCTGGTCAGTGATGATCAAGGCGTCCAATTCGTCGCCATCCTCATCCAAGGTCTGCGGGATGAAACCATAGTTAGTTGGCTTGGCGAAAATTGCTGGCTCAACGCGGTCCAGCTGCATCACTGCCAGCTCACGGTTCCATTCAATCTTGTGATTTGAGCCCTGCGGAATCTCAACGACAACATTCACGATGCCGTTTTCTACGTCACCAGGTGTCAAAATTTGGTTAAAGTCTGCCATGGTTTACTCCTCTCTGGCTTTTTCTTGTAAATATTCACGAATTTGCAATGCTGCGACCGCGCCTTCGCCGACCGCCGAAGCGATTTGCATGGTCGCGCCCGAACGCACGTCGCCCGAGGCAAAGACACCAGGGACATTGGTACGCAAGTGTTCGTCAGTGACGATGTGTCCTCCGAGGTCTAACTCCACGTCTGAATCAGCCAAGAACTGCGTGTTCGGGATAAGGCCGATAAAGACGAACAGACCATCTGCAGTAAACTCTTTTTGCTCACCGTTTTGGGTCGATTTGACACCGTAAAACTTGTCGTCTTTAACGATAATTTCATCAGTCGTCGCACCGATATGGACGGTAATTTTACCCTCATCGACATACTTTTGCAGCTCTTTTTGCAGGACATCGCTGGCGCGTAATTCGCTGCGCACCAACAGGTCAATGTGGCTGGCGTAGCGAGTCAAAAAGATCGCTTCCTGGACTGCCGAGTTACCGCCGCCAACGACGATCAAACGCTTGTCTCGGTAAAACGCGCCGTCGCATGTCGCACAGTAATGCACGCCGCGACCATACAATTCGTCTTCGCCTGGCACGCCCAACTTGCGGTGATTTGAGCCAGTGGCTAGCAACACTGCTTTGGCTCGCACCGGTTGACTATCAATCGTCAATTCCAATTCGCCGTCGACCTGCTTGAGTTCTGTAACATCGCCGTACTCGATATTCGCGCCGAACCGCTCAGCTTGCTGCTGCAGCTCGGACGCCAATTTCATGCCGGTCACCCCCTCAGCAAACCCTGGGTAATTGTCAATTTGATCAGTAATGGCCGCCATGCCACCGACCACGCCACGTTCATACAGTGTCGTCGGCACGTCCTCGCGCGACAGATAAATTGCGGCCGTGAGTGCACTTGGACCAGCACCAACAATGATAACTTCTTTAGACATTGAGCCCCCTTGATTTATAATATCGTTTGATGATTTCTGGCATTTCTGGTTGCGGAATTTCTGCTGGCTTTTCGATAGCCATGATGACAAATTTTAGTGGTGCATTGGCAGGAATCTTATCACCCTGGCCTTGACTGCCGTACGCCTTATCAGCTGGAATCGTCAGTTCGCGCACACCACCGATCTTCATACCGACCAGGCCCTCTTTCCAACCCTGGATGACTGCCGTATTTGCCGGACCGTTTATGGCAAATGGTGCTTTCAACTTACCATCAGCAATTGACTGGTCAAATACTTCACCCTTGGCGTTCCAGCCAATGTAATACACTGCAAATTTGGTGTCATCTTTGACTTCTGCGCCGTCACCTTCCACTAAGTCCTCTTTACTGAGCTCTTTGACATCACCCGCCTCAAACGCACCGACTCGCGAACTGAACTCGGCGAATTTAGCATAATATTTATTGTTTAATTCTGCTGTCTGCGCCTCAACTTTCTTTTGGCGTTCTGTATTTGCTGCTTTATAGCTTTCTTGCGCTCGCTGCAGCTCAGCTTGATCTTTGGCTTCATTGCCCGGAGCCACCATCATGGCGATAAATCCGCCAACTGTACCCACCAACATTGTGATTGTAATAATCCAAATTCCTATTCTTTGCGATCTTGCTATCGCCATATCTCATCCTCCTCTATTTGTCCTATTATACATCAACTTTTGGCTCAGCGGCAATGTCATACGCAGCCAACCGCTCGCCCGCTACCCCAGGATTCTTTTGCAGCTCCAGCAACTTGGCGTAGATGCCATTTGTCTTCGCCAATTCATCTGGCGACCCAATCTCATCAACTCGCCCATTTTTCAGGGTGATGATGGTATCAACCGCTGCAATGGTCGACAAGCGGTGAGCGATGATCAATGTAGTGCGGCCTTTCATCAACCGATCAAGCGCTTGCTGCACCAGGTGCTCATTTTTATTATCCAAATTGCTGGTTGCCTCGTCTAGTATCAAGATCGGCGCGTCTTTTAACACCGCGCGGGCGATGGCGATGCGCTGCTTTTGACCCCCTGAAAGCTTCAGACCGTGCTCACCGATCTGCGTGTCGTAGCCATAGTCCAGCTGGCGAATAAACTCATCGGCGTTAGCAGCTTTGGCAGCCGCAAAAATCTCCTTGTCCGTTGCATCGGCTTTGCCATAGGCGATATTTTCACGAATGGTGCCCGAAAAGAGTACAGGGTCTTGAAAAACGGTCGCAATATGTCCGCGCAAACTGCGCTGGGTCAGGTTGCGAATGTCAGTGTCATTGACTGAGATGACGCCACTATCACGTTCATATAACCGCATCAACAAATTGGTAATCGTAGTTTTACCGCCGCCAGATTCACTAACTAAAGCCACGCGCTTGCCAGCGGGGATCGTAAAGGAAATGTTATGCAAAACGGGGCGATTTGGCACACTAGCGTATCGGAACGACACATCGTCAAAGGAAATCGTCGCCTTTTCTGTGTTCAGGTGAGCCGCATCAGGCGCATCCTTGATACCAGGTTTGAGCTCCATGGCCGCAATGAAATCTTTACTCCCCGACACTGCTTTCTGAAAGCCGTCAACGATGAAACTCATACTAAAGAGCGGCGTTCGCAGATTGTTGATCAAGGTAATAAGCAAAATCATCTCACCAATCGTAAACTTTTTCTCGGTCGTCTGAACAAAAATGTACGCAAAGATGAGGAAAAAGACAATGCTCAAAATTAAGCCGCGAATGACGTCCATTTTGTGCCAATAGCGCGACTGCTTGCGCGTTACGGCGATGGTTTTACGGTAACGTTTGGTAAAATGTCGGTACTCTAAACTTTCGCGAACATAGCTTTTGACCACTTTGATTTGCGATACGACTTCTGCAAATCGGCCGCTAGCCATATCGACTTCGTGATTTTTATTTGACTGGAAATAACGCCATTTTTTGCTGGTCAATACCGCCAGCCAGATGAACAACGGATACAATATCAATACCAGCAGTGCCAGCTCTAAGCTGTACGTCAGGACGATACCAATCGTGATACAGCTGGTCAGGAGCATCTGCAGGAAATTGTTTGCAAACATATTCAGGAAATTACTCATCTCAGTGATGGCGCGGTTCAGGCGGTTGATGATGGTGCCCGTCAATTCCCCATCAAAATAACTTTGTGGCAGACTAAGCAAGTGGTGATAATAATGCGTCGACAACTGCGCTTTGAGCTTGGTGGACATAACATCGCCCCAGTAGCCGCCTAAGTTGCGAATCAACACGTTAGCAACATCAAACACCAGCAGCAAAGCCGCTAACCACAACACCTGACCGACGCCGATGTTGTTGCCCTCCACCACTTCCACCATCAAAGTAGTAGCCCGCGATATGACATACGGCATGGCGATGCCAGTCAACGCCACCAATATCGAACACAGGCTAATCTTGGCATAAAACGGCAACATATTGTGCGTATAGCCCAAGGTACGGAGGAGCGATTTCATCAGACAAGCTCCGCGCCGTAAGCTTGCTGCATGGTCTGCTGGATCGATTCGATGATCGGCGTGATGTCGGAATCAACCAAGGTGCGCTGATGGCTGGTAAAGACTAAGCGAAAGGTCAAGGTTTTTGTTGTCACATCGTCTGATGGCTGGTATATGGATACCGCGTGAAAGGCTACATCAATATCCGCTGCTTTGAGAATGCGATCAATACTTTGGGCAACAGCTGCGTAATTGATGTCTGTTGGTAGTTTCAGTGAAATGTCGCGGCTGGTCGATGGATAGCGGCTGAGCGGCTGATAATGGCTACCTCGCTTGGCGTAAACGGCCTCTAGACCAGCTGTGTCCAAGCTCGCCGCCGCTACGTACGCCGGCAATTTGAAATTCTTGACGACCGACTGCTTCAGCTCGCCGACTATGCCAATGAACGTTCCGTCAGTTGTCTCAACCAATGCACTGCGTGATTGGTCAAACGGTGCCGTGACTGGGAAATTACGTTCTTGTTCAATCGGCTTAAATACCAACTCGGCACCAAGGTCATGTGCTAGCTGCTCGACCAAGCGACGAATTGTGTAAAATGGCGCACCTGCTCCCGGCTTTTTGGCGGCATAGATGATGTCGGTGAACTGACTAGCTTCTGGCAGGCCATCTTCGCCTAGGCCATGCATTTTGACATGCCCCTTGCCCATTTCAAACAAGGCAAATTCATCATGCCCAGCCTTGATGTTGGCGTGAACCTTGTCGAGCAAACTCGGCAGCACCGTCAAGCGGTAATATTGTAAATCAGGGCTGAGGGCGTTTGATAATTTGTATGCCTGAGTGATATCCTGCTCGGCGTTTTTCAGGATGCGTTCGTGAACGAAGCTATAGGTCAAGACTTCATTAGCGCCAGCACGCGACAGACTTTGGCGAACGGCGTTTTTTAATTCACGACGCGAGTTTTTCGGTGTTGATTTGATGCTACGACGCGGCAATTGACGCGGCAGTTTATCAAAGCCATACAACCGCCCAACTTCTTCGACAATATCCTCCGGCAGTTCAAGATCGGTGCGCCAGAATGGCGATTGGATGCAAATGTAGCCAGACACTTCTTCCATGCTGTGACTATGAACCTCAACATTATTGAGCAAAGCGCAAATATCATCATCAGATAGTTCCAAGCCCAGCCTTTCGTTGATAAACTTACTATTAATATTAATGTTTGCTGGTGTGTATTTTCCATCAAAATAATCATCAAGCCAGTCATCAAATTGTTTCAAATCAAACACTTCGCTCGCCTGCACGCCGCCAACCATACTCATCAACTGCTTCAATACGGCAGCATTTTGGAGCGGCGACTGACCCTTATTAAACCGCGTCAGCGCGTCGGTAAAAATACCGTGGCGCATGGCTGTGCGGCGCAGCGCATACATATCAAAATTGGCGCACTCCAAAACGATGTTTTTCGTGCCATCCGAAACCTCAGTGTCGGCACCGCCCATAATTCCCGCCAGACCAATCACGCCCTCGCCATCAGCTATGACGATGTCATCACTCGTCAATTCATATTCTTTGCCATTGAGCAGACTGACCTTCTCGCCATCAAAAGCCAGCCGCGCCTCAAGTTTATGTCCGCGTAATTTATCATAGTCATACGCGTGCGTTGGCTGCGCCGTCAGTAGCATCATGTAATTCGTGGCGTCGACAATGTTATTAATCGGCTTGCCGCCCATCGCCACCAACTGACACTGCAGCCATAACGGACTTGGCTGCACGGTAACATCACGAATTACTACCGCCATAAAGCGCGGCACTAATTCTGGTGCGTCACTAATGACCGTTAGATCAAGCTCCTCAGTGCTCATGAACTGCTGGACTGATTTATACCAATCAGGACTAGTGAACTGCTGGTGAAAAATCCCGGCAATCTCGCGCGCCACGCCGAGCTGGCCAAAGCAATCCGGCCGGTGCGTAAACATCTTATTTTCAATGTCCAATACGTAATCATCCAAGCCAAACGTCTCCGCGAAACTCGCACCCGCCGTGAGCTCAACACCCGCCGGCACGTCCTGTTCACGAATCTCAACGATTCCCTCGTGATCCGTGCCGATATCCAGCTCATCCGCCGCCGCCAACATACCTTGACTGAGCACGCCGCGCAGTGGCCGCGCATCCAGCACGAATGGCTCGTCTTCATCAAAACTCGCCGGCACCGTGCTTTTCGGCGGCAGCCAAATAGCCCACATGCCCGCATGCACATTTGGCGCGCCGCAGACCACTTGCACCAAACCATTCTCGTCGCGCGGCACATCCGCCACTACACCGCCATCATCAATCTTGGTCACGCTCAGCCGATCAGCATCAGGATGTTTAGCGCACTCAACCACCCGGACGATCCGCGCGCCACCATATTTGGCCTTGAGGTCGATCATTTCCTCGACACCGCCAAGCTGCTGATTGACCCGCGCCACCAACTCATCCACCGGCGGCAATTCAAAATTAATCAATTGTTTGATAAGATTTAGGCTGACTTTCATACTAGCTACTAGTATATCACCTTACCTGTAACTATTCGACTTTTGTAAAGCCAGGCTATAAGCTGGCGATGATTAGCAATATTCTTTTGCTCTATACGAAGCAATGATGTCCTGCTGTTCGGGTGTGAATCGCCGTGATTCACGCATTTTTTGGTAGGCTTTGTTACGCGTCCAGGCGTCGATGTGTCCGTTTTCTAGTTCCGCCAGCGTCAGCTCAAAAAACTGCACCGCCGCCGTGGTGTACAGCCAAGCCAGCGCCATTTTGACGTAATAACCATCGTGTCTGACGTTTTGCAACGCCACGAAAACCTGATCAATATGTGCTTCGTCTAGGAAATTAGTCATCAAAGAAACCACGCCGTAACGCACCGTAAATTCAGCTTCGCTCTGCAAACATGCCAGCGCAAAATTCCACCACACTTCGCCGGCAAATCGCCGCTTTTTCTCAACAAATACATCAATGTGAGCCCATGAATCAACGCGCGGCAAATATTGCCTAGTCAAATCAATCGCTGTCTGATCATCAAGCCGAGCATGCGTAATCAACAATCCACACAACAACACGTAGTCGAAAGATTCATCCTGAACCATCAGCAACTCACTAATATCCGCTGCGCTCATATCAGGCGCTAACTCCCTCGCCAAGCGCCGCAAATCCGGCACACGCACGCCGATGACCGGCATCTCGGTATTGACGATACGCTTGTTAAACTCAGCGTACGTCTCGTTGCCCTCAGCGAGCTTTGATAATTTCGCCACAATGTCATCATACATATCGCTATTAGCCTTCGTTGCTTTAATTAATATAGACCAGCGCAATACCTAGTCATATTATTTATTCTACATTATATAGCTAGTTTGGTTAGGTATTATACAGCATAAAATTATCTATCGTAGACCTACTGCACACAGAGCATCATATACACTTGGTACTACTTTTACCAACCCGCGTAAGGCAATGTCTTGCGGTGCTGTGCGTGAAAAAACTGGACATTTTTGAGCCGTAGCAAAACCAATTTCCATTGCTGCGCTTAATCCAACGTATCCGTCTGGAGCATGAACCATCACAAGATCTGCTTTACAAATTGCTAATAAATGACGGTCTTCGATCGCTCGCGATGATATACCTTGCTCGGCAGTGTCTCGCACAAATGCTTCATCATCAAACTGCATCCGTTGTGGCGATAAAACCTGGCAGCCAGTCACAACAAGCTCATCATAGGCCCGGAAAAGTCCTTCTCTGTCACGCTTGTATGAACCGCAAAGCACCGCCCGAGGTGGCTCAAAATTCCGTCGCGTCATATTCATATATCACTTCTGTTAGTTCACCGTGCCCATCGATACATACTGTCATTTCGTGCATGAAGCTTTTATATTTCTTTGGTTCACTCTCCATCTCTTCACGCGTGCGCCAAGCATTTTTGCCGCCTTCAAATTCTTTGACCATCGTGCCCGAGACGGCATCGCAAAACATCAGATGAAATAATTTATCCTCAACAATCTCATTTGTTTGGCTGTGACGAACCCGCTCGTGATAGATACCGCGGTGTACGAACGTTCCGTCTAGTCCCGTTTCTTCAGCAAGTTCACGTGCTGCTGCTTCAACAACAGACTCCGCCCAGCGTACTTTACCAGTCGGCGCACCCCAAAATCCATAATATGGATGCTTGAGGCGCTGTTGCAGAAGGTATTGCTTTTTGCCATGGCGCTGCCGCTCAACGACAAGCAACACTGCCACCTTTGGCTGACGCTCAATTACACCAGCATCAGTGTCTAGCTTATTGGCATATTCTTTTCCTTTGATCGAAAGCATATAGCCATCAGCTGTTTTCGTAACGTAGCCTAAGGCGACTAGTCTCTTGATGTGAAATTTGACATGGTCGCTATCGAGCCCAGTAGCTCGCTGCAACGCAGCAAAATGAGCAGCCGGCAAAAATAGTAATTCTCGCAATATCTTTATCTGTGCATTATGCACCTTTTCTTCCAAACTCATGATCTACACTCCTTTTATCTCCATCATAGGACGGCTGTCATATAAAATCTAGGGAAGTCAATTTCCCTATTATTCCCATATTCATAAATATATGATATAATATGCAAAATGCATCGGAAGCCTTCTTGCGAAACTTTGGCTCGCACTCATCAGCAAGGACTCACACAAACTGTGGGTAATTTTCTGCAGCACGTACACACGACCGAGATTCAGCCAGACGCAGTGACTGTCTTTGTGTATGATGAATGTAATCCTGATTCGATTGGGGCAATCGCTACCGCATGCTCACCGCAAGCTCCGACTGACGGCCGATTTGATTTTCAAAAAGCACATATCACAGGGCACCGCGTTGATGGGTCGTCAGTTGCTGGACGTGTCATTGAAGGCAACCAAGAAGACATTACCCTGGCTGAGAGTGCGATGAATCCTGATCATCGCGTCCTCAACTTGCCGCTGCCTGACCAACACGCCGTTCTGCAAGCTGCTTTTACCAAAGACCGTACGCCGACCAAACATCAGCTGGATGAACTAGAAACACTATGGCAATATGACAGAACCAAAACTGCGCTCGGCGCTGGCATTACGGCGCTGCAAGCATTAGCGCGAGAGTCATACCCAACTCAGTCAGTTGCCGACATGTTAGCCCTCAAATCACCCACCACGCCAAACGCAATCCTCACCACGTGGGATGTGTCGGACTCAACCGGGGAGATGGCGCGTGATAATGGAAAACTGCGCTCATTCATCGTTTGCTTTGGTAGCCAAGCACTCACTGCCGTGCAACGTTATGGCGGCGAGCTGATCGACTGGACAGGCGATGGACAGAACCTTGCAGTGCCACTACCACAGAGCAACGCGCGTTTCTCACGTGAGCAGCGGGCTGATTTTGGTAATGATACACTCGTTCCACTGCTTAGCAAACTCGTTGATCTCGCTCAAGCGCAGGGTGAATATACGGTTCGACTGACCGCCGGTTTTGGCCGACTCGACAATCTCCCTGGTGGACAAATAAGTCCAGCACTCTTTGGCATGACGAAATTGTCTAAGCGTCAGCCGCGCGACCGGCTGTCAATTGCCTTGACCGATGAGGCCTATGACATGCTCGCTCCTAATTTGCCTAACACATTGCGGCACTACCTGTACCACGATTAAGCTTTCTTACGGGCTGATTTTTTATCTTCCTTGCTTTTTTGGAGTAATTTGTTTTTGAGTGTCAACACCACATCCGCCTCTTTAGCCAGCTGCTTGCTGTGGGTGACGACGATGACGCATTTGTCGTTTTCGTGGGCGGCTCGGCGCAGGATGTCGATGATGTCAGCAGCGGTGGTTTCGTCCAGGTTGCCGGTTGGCTCGTCCGCCAAGATGATCGGTGCTGAGGACACCAACGCTCGGCCGATCGCCACGCGTTGTTGCTGGCCGCCAGAAAGTTTCATGACGTTGCGGTGAATGTGATCGTCGTCCAGACCCATGGTGTGCAAGGTTTCGTTGGTGGCTTTAGGATTAACCAGCTTCAAGTTCTCCAGCGGCGTCAGATAATCAATCAGGTTATAATTCTGAAACACCAGCGATATATTGTGTTTACGATGGTGCGAATACCCCTGCTCGGCAATGTCTTCATCGTCAAACAAAATCTGTCCGCCAGTCGGTGTATCTAGCCCCGCTAGCAGCCCGAGCAGTGTCGACTTGCCGGCGCCAGAACTACCGACGATGGCGTAGAATTTGCCTTTTTCAAATTGATAATTGATGCCGTTGAGCACATTGCTGGTGCCGTCGGCGTATGAGTAAATGATATCGCGTAACGTAAGTATTGACATAATAACTCCTAACTTAATTTTGCTAAAATTTGCTTTGGTGATTGGCGCATGATTGGCGCGGTGGCAGCGATGGCTGATAGCAGAACGACCATGTAGCCGAAGGCGAAAGCCTCTAGGTAGGTTGCTACTGGCGCGGCGTGCACCGCAGTCTTTTCTATGCGCTGACTTTGGTCAGTTTGCGCTGTCAGGGCGGTAGAAATCTGCGACGAGGCGACCGAACCGATAGCGAGCGCGAACACCGAGCTAACTAGAGCGATGATCGCCAACTCTGCCAAGAACTGCCCGATAATCTGCCACTTCGACGTGCCGATAGACAGCAAGATGCCAATTTCATGCAAGCGGCCGCGCACCCAGAACACCAGCACCAGCGACAGTACCGCCAGTCCTGCCACGGCTGCGCCGATGGTGGCAATCGTCAAGATGTTTTGAATGCCAGCGATGTTTTGGAGAACCCCAGCAAATACCGCCCCGTTGTCAGTTAGGCTAAATTTTTGCCAATCAACGTTTGGTAAACTTTTGACGTGGTCCGTTAACGACTTCAGCTGGTGCGGATTTTCGGCGAAATACGTCGCTCGCGTCAACTGCTGGCTACCTGTCAGCTGCTGCGCCGCAGCCAAGTTGGTGATGAGATGATTCTCCGCCATGTCGGACTGCAAGACCGCTGGCTTTTCGCCTTTGCCGCTGAAGATACCTACGACAGTTACCGTCACGCGCCTGCCGTCTTTGATGATGTCCAGCTTGTCGCCTGGCTTGATATTATTTTTCTCGGCGAACGTTTTGTGAATCAGGGCCGCGTTTTGATCGCGCTCGGTCAGGTGCCTACCCTGCTCCAGTTGGTAAAATTTACCAGTGAACTCACCAAGCAGATCACTCTCTGTCGCGCCCGTCACCTTCGCCTCGCCAGCCACGTTAGAGTCCAGCTGCACGCCACTGCCTGCCGTGTCGACTAATTGCTTGCCCGGCAGTTCCGCGGTAGTTTCTGATTGGAAATTATGTGCTTTGACCTTGTCCAGGCGCTGCACCTGTCGTGCCATTTCCATCGGTACCTCGCCCGACGGTTGCTTGTTAGCGATGCTAAAGCCGGCGCGGATATTCCGTTCAATTGATTGCTTCAGCTGCGCCATCGTCTGCTGCACCGTCAGCGTGCCGATCAGCAGCGTGAAAATCAGCGTCATGATCAGGGCGATGGTCAGGCTGCGACGCCGTTTGCGCGCCACAGCCGTCCAGGCTCGTTTGATAATCGTCATCATTCGCCCCTAGTCCACTTCGGTTAGTAATTCTTTTGGCGTTGATTGGGTAATCGGCCGCGAAGCCAGTAGCACCGCAATGATAATCACCGCTAGTCCAGCACCCCACACCGCCAGCAGATCCATCGGCTGCACGCCAACCGTCACCTTGTCCAGCGTACGCGATGACGTCACCGAATCAGCGTCAGCACCAAGCGACGCACCGTTCAGCGAACTGCCAGCTTGACGTGTGGCATTCTGCGCCGCCTGCGACACCACGTGATCGCCCATTTGTTGTGCAATCAGCCCGGCGGTAAAGTACGACGCACCGAAGCTCAGTACTGCGATCATCACGAGTTCAGCAATATATTGCAGCACAATCTTTGACTGCGGCACGCCCGTCGCCAAGAGCACGCCCGCTTCGCGCTTGCGCTCGTTCATCCACAAGTACAGCACCATGCCAATCACTGCGACACTGACCAGCGCCGTCGCCCACAACATACCGTCGATCAAGCCGTACACGCCGTTCACTGCACCAGTCACGCCAGCCAGCTCCTGGCTATTCTTATTCAATTGATACTTTTGCCAATTGACCGACAGTTTATTTGCCCGCGCCATCACCTCATCTAACTGTTTGGTGCCCTTGGTAAAGAACGTAGCGTCCTGGTAAATCTCATTTTGTTCAGTGTACGCATTCAACTGGCGAGTCGTCGTGAGGTCAGTCAAGAACAAATTCTCGAACAACTCCACCTGGTACGTCGCCTGCTTTGGGTTCTTGCCGTTAAATATACCGACGATTTCCACTTCCACCTCGTCCCTGGATGGATGTTCGTTGTCGGTGTCGTATTGGTTAGCCTTTAACTTAATTTTACTGCCCAGCTTCAGGTTGTTAGCCTTGGCGAAATCTTCGTGCACCAAAATCTTGTGCGAATCGTTCTCGGTGATGTGCCGGCCAGCGATGAGCTTGAGCGACTCGGCGCGGAACTTTTTCTCGGACTCAGATTTATTGACGCCGATGATGGTAGCGGCGTTGCCAAATTGCTTGTCTTTCTCAGCATCATAACCGCTGCCGCCACTCGGTAATGGCACTAGTTTGGTATTGATAAAATCGACCGTGGCGTTCTGGCGCTTGACATAGTCCGTCACGCCCTCCAGATTCTTCACCGCGTCGATGTCTTTGTTCGACACCGTTCCCGAACCGCGGGCCGTTCCCGGATTGGTGCGCGGATTATTGCCCAGCGTGAAGCCGGCCTTGAGCGTTTTGTCCAGCGACTGTGCCGCCGCGTCGGTCGAATGCTTGATGGCAAATCCACTCAGCATAATCGTCGACATACACAGCAAAATCGCCAGCAAAATCAGCGTTTTGAGTTTTTTCCTGGTGATATACAACCAGGCACGTTGCACAAATGACATAGATCTCCTTTCTTGGTTCTATGTCAGTGTAGCAGGCCCGTGTGAAGGGAATATGAAATGGGCAGAATAACTAACCCATTCAATACAAACCTTTCCATGTGTCATATTTTATTTTTATAATCTCCATAGACCGGCATCGAGGCCTAGATACAGCATTACTAAGCACTCTATCGTCTTCCTCTATTTTACTTTCCAGTACATCATCAACATTCTTATAGTTTTTTCTAATATACTCCATAAACTGACACCTTTCATCTTCAGAATCAAATGTTATCACGTCCTTATGCCAAGTAGATTGATATTTTTTATCATTATTTTGTATATTTATCAAAAACCTATTTAACTTATCCTCGCAAGAATCCTTTATAAAATAGAATATTGGAATACTGGCTGATCTACTGTCGTTCTTGATTATCTTAACAGAATCTCGACAAGGTCTCATTAATCTATAATTACCATAGTCATCACAATAGCCAGCATATAGTACATTGTCATATGTTTTTAGAATTACATAGCCAGCTTTCATACCTGGACTGTACCACGAGAGATCTCTAATTAACACATTAAGGTTATCGATAGAAGGCTTCTCATCAAGTAAATCAACTGAATATTCAGCACTAAACTTATAATAGAATCTCTTGCGACTACTAGGTCTACTTATCTTCACCTTAGCGGAAAGACCGGTTATTACGTAATTGTCACTCAAGTCTGCCTCTGACTTTTCCCAATCCTCTGGTCTTCCCAGATAGTACATCGCCTTATTGTATGCTGACTCATCTATACGGAATCTTTTTCGCCAAAGTTTTTCTTCCTTGTCTGGGTCTGCAGTCTTATCTATTGGCGTATTAGTATCTTGGATTCTTGTATATACATTATTAGCTTTTACAGTTTTTCCTGCATCTTTACCATAGCCCTTCTTAGGTTTATCTTTAAAGTCTTGGCTTAATCGAAATGGTGTATAGTAACTGTTTTCGATTATCAAAATATCCAACTCTTTTCCTTCAATGTATATCGTTTCCACTCGAGCTATTGGTCTTACATCGCCAACAAACTTTTTGTCGCGGAGGAAATTTACAACCCTTACAGTATTTAGCCTGTTCTCCTTATTATCTTCGTTAATTCCAATTATCTCGCACGTTTTGTCCTTTACACCAAAGATTAGATAAGCATCATGATTTTCCATATTATTTGCCAAACAAATAATATCATGTAGTAGCTGAGCTTTATTATCATGCCACTCCAGTTTAAAATCCCAGTATCCACCCTCCTGTTTTTTGTTGATGAGAGATCTAATTTCCCCAGCCAATGTTTCATCTATTTTGTTCACTATCTTACCTTACTTTTCTACATCCTTCTTAATGAACTTATTCTGTAGATTTACCCTACTCAAACCTCACCACAAACCGCATACCTCGCTCGTGTGGTATGAAATCATAGTCTAGCCCCTTAGCGTCGAGCAACATTTTCACGGTGTAGAGGCCGATGCCACTGCTGTCAGCATGTTGCTTTGTGGTGGCACTGCCCCGATAAAACGGGTCGAAGACGCGTTGGAGTTGTTGTTTAGTCAGTGGTTTGCAAGCGTTTTCGATGGCTAGTTCGTGCTGGTCACAGGTGATTGTTATCACGCTGCTGGCGTCGCCGTGGCGCACCGCGTTTGACACCAGGTTCGAGATGACGTGGCGCATCATGCCGCGGTTGGCACGAATGGTCGTCGGCTCTGTATTAACCGCGAAAGTCATGCCGCGAGTTTTCGCCAGCAGATGGTAATCGTCAACCACCTCAGTAAGTAACTTATCAATCCTCAGCCGCTTTTCCTGACGCAAAGCCTGCTCGGCGACACTGCCAGAGCGCAAGACGTCATTTACCATTGCCGCCAAGCGATCAACCTGCGCCACCGATTCCGCCAGGTACTGATCACGATTTTTATATTCGCCGATGTTCAGTTGCATGTTTTCAAGCATAATCCGTAGCGCCGCCAGCGGCGTTTTTAGCTCGTGTGAAGCCGCGCGCAGGAAGGCAATTTTTTCTTTCTCGAGCTGCGTGATCCGCTTATTTTCATGCTCCAGCGAGCGAATCGTTTGCCACAAATTTTGATATAATTCATTAATATTTCGCCCCAGCACGCCGATTTCATCACGGCTATTCACCGGATAATACGCGTCCTTTTCCAGCCGCTGCATAGTCGTGGTCACCGCCGCCATCTGGCGAATCGGCCGCGTCACAAAACGGCTATACAAGTACGAAAACACGAGCGCCACTAGCAGCGAACCAAGCATGGTATATGGCAATACGTGCAAGGTAGCGAGCTTGGCCTGAGTGACGGGTGCCACGTCTGCCAGCAACTTGACGGCGATCGTTTGGCCTTGGCTATTCGCCACACTCCCCTGCCGCAAAATCACCGAGCGCGGATCGACCGTTTGGCCATCAGCAATTTTTACCACGCTAGTATCGACCGATTTACCGCTATCCGTCACGATGTTGATCGACTGAAAACCTTGAAAATACTGATCGCGCCCGTCAATTGTCAGCGTGATATTAACATTTTTCATCTGAGCAAAATCCTGGCTGAGACGGCGCATTTCCTCAGTCGATTTACCACGTAGTTCAGTCGTCAGTGCCGTAAGATTATCTGCCGCCTCGCGCTCTTTCTGCTGCAAATAAAATTGCGGCATCAAGGTGTAAACCAGCGCATGTACCAGGATGATCAACGCCGCGAATAAGCCGATTGACACCAGAAATGTTTTGGGGAATAACTTAAGATTCTTCATAGCGATAGCCCACTCCCTTCACCGTGATGATGCAGTCCAGGTGTAATTTCTTGCGCAGATTTTTAATGTAGACGTCAATCACTCGGTTGAACGGCACCTCGTCATCGCGCCACAACTTGTCAATGATAGCCTGCCGGCTCCAGACCATGTTTGGGTTATCGACGAGCAGTTTGAGGAGTTGGACTTCCTTAGGTTTGAGATGCGCATCATTGCCATCATAAAACCCCTGATAGGCAGCAAAATCCACCGAGGCCAGGCCGCGTTGCCACAAGGTTTTTTTGACAGACTGTTGGCGGCGGAGCAAGGCCCTAATTCGCTTTTCTAAAATCACCAGCGAGAATGGCTTGCTCATATAATCATCCGCCAGCTCATCAAAACTGGCAACTTGCGTCGGCTCATCATGTAGTGCCGTCAGCATCAGTACCGGCACATCGCTGGTCTGGCGAATCTGGTGTAGCGTCTCAATGCCACTCACCCCTGGCAACATGATATCGAGGATAATCACATCCACCCCAGTAAATTTTTCCAGAGCCTCCTCACCGCTCACTGCCGTCACCACCGTAAAACCGCGCTGGTGGAGGAATTGCTCGGTGCCAGTACGAACTGCCGGTTCGTCTTCAACAAGGAGGATATTCACCACTCGTACACCCGTACATACATGCCGTACAATTCTTTTTTGTATTGCTTCACGGACTTATCTCCCGGCCATATCAATTCATGACCAACGCCCATATGTGCCGGTGTCGTTTCGTTTGTAAACGTGGCGCCACTGTTTTTAGCCATCTTTTCTGCAATGTCCCTTGCCATGGCACCGTCAATCAAACGGTCCTCGCTACCGATGATCAAACCAACGTGCTTTAACCCTTGAGCTTTCAAATCGCTGCGATAATTCTGCTTGATGATGACATAATTTGCCAATGCCCGGTACGACAACGCGCCGTCAAAGAACTGGTCTGGCAGCAGATGATTGCCGTAGACATTACGCAGCAGTGCCACTTGCCACTTTGGCACCTGAGAAGCGTCCGGCTCGTAGTACGGTGAGAGCAGCAGCACTCGCGAGAACAATCCATCACCATATTGTGCTAGCCACGTTGCCAACGTGCCACCGCCCGAATGACCAATCACACCCAGCTCATCACCCAATCCACTAACCAACCCAGCACTATCACTCATAAACTTCACCAATTCACTGGCGCGAACTTTGCCGTGCTGCTTGCCATCTTTCAGGCCATGGTGCGGTGCTCGCGGCACGTAGACATTGTATCCCGCCTGATACAACCAATCCGCCAACTCTGCCATCGCCGACGGCTCACCGCTGATGCCATGAATAATCATCACCGCCCGCGCAGTTTTCTTGCCGTGAGTTTTGATGATTGGGCGAGATTCTGGACGCACCTCGCCATTAGCCGCATCATCAGCAATGACCTTTTGAATATCCTTCACTGATTGGTCATAATCACGCCGCTGAATGTGAGCTTTTTGCAAATCAGCACTACGACTTGGACACAGAAAGACCCAAGCAACAGACACTGCAGCCAGTACCGCCACGACACCAGCTATTGTTATCATCAGCGCTTTACCACGTGCTGCCATGAAACCTCCTCACTCCAATCAACGGATCGTTATTTTGCTTCCTGCGCTGCCAAAATCCGCGCCTGAATATCGTCCAGCTGAGCGTCATCCATTTTTGGACCATCAGCAGTCGTCAGCCAACCTGGATATTCCGCATAAAATGCCTGCTCGTGCGACACTGCCGAGCCAATTCCCTTGGCCAAATCACCATGTAGCGGCACCAACTTGGCATGCACATGCGCCACGCCTGTGCCTTCAAAAATCAACGCCACTCGCGGTGTATCAAAGGCCTGCTCCAAAATATTGGCAACCTTTTTCACCGCCAGCATCATCTCAGAATACAATTCATCATCCAAAGAAAATACATAATCGCCTGGATTCTGTTTCGGTATTACCACAGTAAAGCCTGGCGTGTTTGGAAACGGCGTCAAAAATGCCAAAAACTTCTCGTCCTCCCAAACTTTCCAAGATTTCATGTTGCCCGATACAATGTCGTCGAAAATTGTGTGATTCATACTCCTCCTTTATGCAAATAAATCGTTCAATGCCTCACTCACCGTTGGATGAGTGAATATTTGGTCACGTAGTACAGTATATGGCAGGTCATTATCCATTACAGTTTTGATAATATTAATGACTTCTGGTGAGTTACGACACAATAAACTAGCACCCAAAATTTGTTCAGTGTTTGCATCAATCACCGCACGCAGCAATCCTGTTGTAGCATTATCAACATGCAGGCGTGGAATCGCCATAGCAGGCAGCTCTTTTACGATAATTTCGCGCCCCGTCGCACGCGCCTCAGCCTCTGTCATACCCACCCGACCTAGCGGCGTTTGCATAAAGACCGTGTACGGCAAGGTTTTTTGTTTGGCGCGAGTGTACAGACCGTCACCCAGCAACTGGCTTCTCACAATCCGAAAATCGTCCAGCGACGCATAGGTAAATTGTGGCCCGCCCGTTACATCGCCCATTGCCCAAATATGCGACCGACTAGTGCGAAGTGTTTCATCAACCACAATTGCCCCGCGCTCATCCGTCGCTACACCAGCAGCTGGTAAATTCAAGCTCATCGTCGCCGGGCGACGGCCCGTAGCCATCAAAACCGCATCATAACCAGCGTAATCATCATGATTTACTGTGCGAATCGTCGCAGTAGACTCACCCTCAATCGCTGTCACATCCACACTAAACACAATCTCAATACCCTGTGCCTGCAATGCTTCAGTAGCAGCCCGAGCAATTGCTGGATCTTCACGTGCAAGCAGAGCATCGCCCCTCTCAAATACTGTTACTTTTGTACCAAGTTTGGCATAAGTTGAGGCAAATTCTAACCCAATATAACCGCCACCAATGATAGCTAGCTGTTTTGGCTGCGTCATTCTATCCAGCAATTCAGTACTGGTATACACAAACGGCTTATCAACACCTGGAATATCTGGGATGATTGATTCCGCACCGGTGTTAATAAAAATCTGCGGTGCACTAACTACTAGCTCGTTGCTACCCGCCACAACCTTCACAGTACGATCATCTACGAACGATGCCTCACCCTCAATGACACTCACCGTTTCACGATCCGCCAGCATGTGATAGTTCTTCTCATTCAACCGCGTCACTACCGTTGTCTTATGTGCCATCGCCTCATCAAAACTTTGATGATGCTCAGCCGCACTGACCAGCACCTTAGTAGGAATACAAGCAATATTAATACAGGTACCGCCATACATCTTTGGTGACCGCTCCACCAGCGCTACCTTTTTGCCTGCATTCGCCAGCGTCACCGCCAATGTCTTGCCGGCTTTGCCAAAACCAATAATAAGTGCGTCAAATTGTTGTGTATCCATTTACTTCCTCCTATCTTTTTAGCGATCTCTCTCGCTGCAACAATTTCTCTATCGGCACACAGAACTGCCTCTTTTATTACAAGTTTTTGAGATACTACTATTATCGTGTGCGCAATATCTCCATCAAAACTGCTCCAAAAAGTCCAACTTGCCGCTCTCAAAATGCCGCACGTCCTCGATGCCGTATTTCATCATCACCAGACGGTCGATGCCGCAGCCAAAGGCAAAACCAGTGTATTCATTCGGATCGATGTCAGCAACTTTCAGCACATTCGGGTGGATCATGCCGCAGCCCAGTAGTTCGATCCAGCCCTCGCCTGAACAAACTTTACAGTCTGTATTTTTGCCTTCGCAGAATGGACAACTCAATGCAAATTCAAAACTCGGTTCGGTGAACGGGAAGTAAAATGGATTGACGCGCACGTCAAGTTTCTTGCCGTAATATTCCTGCAAAAACTCCTGCAGTGTGGCGATGAGATTACCGACATTAACTCCCTTGGCGACATATACACCTTCGACTTGGTAGAACGTGTGCTCATGCCGCGCGTCCAGGTCTTCGTTACGGAACACCCGGTCAGGTACGATGGCAGCGATCGCCTCACCCTTTGCCAAATTGCCATGATATTTCTTCAGCACGCGGTTTTGCATGGTCGAGGTATGTGCCGGCGCGATCAAACGGTCGCCATTAGCGTCAGTTTCCTCGGTCATGAAGGTATCATAATCATCGCGCGCCGGGTGGCCCTTCGGAAAGTTCAGGCTCTCAAACATGTGGAATTGGTCGTCAATCTCACGCGACTCTTCCGTCACAAAACCCATGCGATTGAAAATATCGGAAATGCGGTCAATTTCGCGCATCAATGGATGAATCGTACCCTGCTTGCTGGGCAGTAAATCAGGCTGCGGCGCATTAACATCCATCGGCGCCGTCACGTCAATTGGCGGCAAGTCAACCTTTGACAGCTCAGCCTCACGAGCCGTGACCAACCGCTCCAATTCCTGTTTCAACTCATTAACCTTTTTACCAAATACCCCGCGTTCCTCGCTTGGTAACTTCGCGATGACGGCATATAATTCCCGTAACTCCGTGCTCCGCAACACACTGCGTGGTTCAGCCGCCTCGGCTACTCGTGATATTAATACTGATCGAACTTCATCTAACGTTTCCATATCATCGTCCTTGCATTAAAAACATACCGACAACTCCTGCCGCCATGATCACAATCAAAACCCACGCCCACGCCAACGTTGTCGTCTGTTTTGTGCCTTCTAGATATTTCACATCTTCCACGCCGTCTAAGCTAGCTTTCTCCTGCAAGCTCGACGCTTTCGCCTTTTCGTGTAGTTCCGCCGCAATGCGTTCTTGCAGTTTGCTGCGCTGATCGTTCTGACTTACAAATAATCCCATAACTACAGTATAGCAAATTATGCTATAATAGTCGTGATACTACTTTAAGGAGGGAATATGGCTACGAAGAAAACTTCAAAGAAAGCCCCGGTTAAAGCTACGGCAAAGAAAACTGCTGCAGCTAAGACCGAAACCAAAACGACCGTCAAACGAGTCGTCACCGAATCTGCTGCGGCCAAAAGCAAGCGCGCCAAATTAGATTCTAAATTACCAAGCAACTTAATCAATATCGTCATCGCAGAAATCATCGGTACATTCATCTTGACGCTGACTGCACTGTTCGCATCGGACGTTCTGTCATCAATGTACGTTGGTTTTGCATTGATGCTCATCGTTACTGCTATCGGCGGTATTTCTGGCGCACACGTCAACCCAGCCGTTACTTTCGGTTTGTGGTCAATGCGCAAATTAAAAACCGCTTTGGTACCATTCTACTGGGGTGCACAATTCCTCGGTGCCATGGCGGCAGTTGTACTAATCGGCTCAATCACCAACAACGGTTTTGCGCTCAGCTTTAACCAATTCACTGCATTCTCATGGAGCGTCTTTGCCGTTGAACTGATCGGTGTTGCTGTCTTCATGTTCGGCGTCGCCGCAGCATTGAACCGCAAAGAAATCAGCACGACTGGCAAAGCCTTTGGTATTGGTCTGGCATTGATGATCGGTTTGGTCGTATCAGGCTCAATCACGTCATTTGTCCGTGCATCAGTCATAGCCAAGATCCAAGATAACCAAGTTGCAGCACAATCAGAAAACAGCGAGCGTCCATACCCACGAGAAATTTACATCTCAGGCGCAACACTCAACCCAGCTGTTGCTTTGGCGGTCACAGAAAAGACTGACACTCAAGTGCGCAGCAATAGCCCATTCCCAGGTAAGAACGAGAAAAACTACTCTCGCTTTAGCCTGGAAGTAATTGTCGCAACACTCATCGGTGCAGCTCTGGGTGGTAACTTGTTCTTGCTCATCAATTACCGTAACAAGGAAGAAGAGTAAATCATAGTTCTACTATAACGATATCCCGCCTGGTTTGGCGGGATATTTTTTAATCTTCCTGCGCAGGCCGATCGATCAACTCCGGCTGAGTTTGGTGATCACCGCCAGCGATCCGCACCACGTCTTTATCAATTTTGCCGAGCTCCTTGTACGAATTATTATAATGCCCGACGGTGGTGCTGAGACTCTTGCCCATCTTGGTCATCAGTTCATCAAACTTTTTGATATGCACGCCCAGCTGGCCGACACGCACCTGGATATCCTTGGCCTGCTCTTCAATTTGTAGGCTCCGCAGACCCTGCAGCACCGTCTGTAAATACGCCAAGAAGCTGGTCGGACTGACGATGATCACCCGCTTGTCACGAAAGGCATATTCAATCAAATCGCGGCTCGAACCGCCCGTACCAACATTATTAATGAGCAGGTCATAATATAGCGACTCACTCGGGATGAACATAAAGGCAAAGTCCATAGTATGCTCCCGCGGGCGAATATATTTACTGGTTTCGTCAATGCGACCTTTAAGGTCAGCTTTTACCTTATTCAACCACAGCTCGCGCTCGGCTTTGGTCTCGGTGTTGATCATGCGGTTATAATTTTCCAGGCTGAACTTACTATCCACCGGCAAGATCTGCCCCTTGTCCAAAAAAATCACCGCATCAACAATCTCGCCATCCTTGAAGCGATATTGCATCTGGAACTGCTTGGCTGGCAGTACATTGTCCAGCACACTTTCTAAGTAAAACTCGCCGAACACGCCGCGCTGCTTCGGATTTTGCAGAACGTTCTGCAAAGTTTTTAGGTCAGTCGCTACGTCGACCACCCGCTTGTTTGTTTCATCCAACTTGGCCAGCCGCTGTGTCACGTCCGCCACCAATTTGGCACTTTCTGACAGCTGCTTTTGGACCGAAGTTTGCACTTGAGCATTGCTGCGCTCCAATTTATCGCTGACTGATTCATTCAGCTTGGCGATAGTTCGCCCCAGCTCCACCACATCAGTTTTGATGAGCTCGACCGATGACTGTTGCTTCAGCTCGCCTAGTTTTGACTGCAGCACAAACAGCGTCGCGCCCAAACCCA
>CAUSYU010000004.1:0-35423 GCA_963536065.1 uncultured Candidatus Saccharibacteria bacterium | reverse complement strand
CCAATAATATTTATTAAACTCGTCAAACGATGTAATTTTATCAAACTCAGGTCTATTTTTTGTCAATCTTTTATCTCCTTAAACCCAATTTGCTTTTTCATATCTAGTATCTATAGCTCCTCAACATTCACCCGCCGCTGCTCCGTCGTATCTCGCTCGCGCACGGTGACGGTGTCGTCCTCCAGCGTCTGGAAGTCGATGACCACGCAGTACGGCGTGCCGATTTCGTCTTGACGGCGGTAGCGTTTGCCGATGTTGCCGTTGTCATCCCACATCACTCGACCTGGGTTGACTTTGGCGAGCTGGGCGTAGACTTCGCGGGCTTTTTCTACCAATTCTGGCTTGTTTTTGAGCAGCGGTGAAACGGCAAATTTGACCGGCGCCAAGTGCTCTGGCAGCGCCAAATACACCCGCTTTTCACTGTTTTGCTCGTCCTCGCGGTACGCACCCGACAATACCGCCATCAGCGCCCGTTCGACACCAAACGACGGCTCGATGACATGCGGAACAAATTTTGTGTTCGTTCCCTTGACGGTGTATTCCATACTCTTGCCGCTGGCGCGCTGGATGTTCATCAGGTCAAAATCAGTTCGATAGGCGATGCCCATCAATTCCTCACGGCCGATCGGATAATCATATTCGATGTCGATCGTCTTTTTGCTATAGTGCGCCCGATCCTCCGCCGGCACGTCCAGCTCGTGGATGTGTTCTGGCTTCAAGCCTAGTTCTGCCAAAAAATCATGCGTCGCCGCCAGTAGCTCGTCAAATGCCTCCTGCCAATGCTTC
The DNA here is from genome assembly GCA_963536065.1 of uncultured Candidatus Saccharibacteria bacterium. Taxonomy (GTDB): domain Bacteria; phylum Patescibacteriota; class Saccharimonadia; order Saccharimonadales; family Saccharimonadaceae; genus Nanosynbacter. The sequence continues at coordinate 34,637 of CAUSYU010000004.1, read as the reverse complement.
GGATCGACGAAATACTCAATCTCCATCTGCTCAAACTCCCGAGAGCGGAAAACGAAATCGCGCGGCGCAATTTCATTGCGAAAGGCCTTGCCCTGCTGAGCGATGCCAAACGGTAAATTTGGATAAAAACTATCGACGACGTTTTTGAAATTAGTGAAGATACCTTGGGCGGTTTCTGGGCGGAGGTAAGAAATACTGTCTTCGCTTTTGGTCGCGCCAACGTGCGTTTTGAACATCATGTTAAATGTCCGTGCTGGATACCAAGCGATATTACCACACCGTGGGCACTTCGTCTTAGTATTGTTAAGGTAGGCCGCTGGAAAATCTCCAAGATACGATACAGCATCTTTTTGTGATTGCAAGACATAATAATTCTTTAATTGATCAACCGTGTCGTGCGCAGGATAGGTAGCTTCACCCGCAACAAGATCCGCCTCCACCAACTTGTCGTAGAGTTCCTTTTTAGTTTCAGGGGTATACTCAACACCAGCGTACGAATCGATAAGAGTTTCTCTACGATTAAAAAAAGGGTTCAATTTACTTATATAATCATCCTTATTTTTAATAATATGATCAGCACGAAATCGTCCATGACACTCTCTACATTCAATAAGCGGGTCAGTGAAGGTATCCACATGCCCACTCGCCTGCCACACTTTCTGATTCATCAAAATCGCCGCATCGACACCGTACATGTCGTCGCGCTCATCAACAAACCGACGCCACCACAAATTCATGATATTACGCTTCAGCTGCACACCCAGCGGACCGTAATCCCACGTACCGCTCAAGCCACCATACACATCCGACCCCTGATAAATAAAGCCGCGTCGCTTGCATAGGCTGATAATATCTTCCATTTTTGCTTGACTCATCAAAAAACCTTTCTCCATGTTGGCAACATGGCGATTCACAATTATTACCTACAGTATACCATTTTTATGGGCAATATTACACCGCCGCGTGCTGCCGCGCCACCAGCCAGCAAGCACTGATCACCTCAGTTATCCCGCCAATTTGCGCCACAGTAGCCAGCGGCTTCGCCTGGATGAGCCGAAGCAGTTTGATGGCGTCTGCCGATAGGTCGCCCTGCTCCGCCAGTCGCAGCCCCTTTTCCGTACTGTCGTACATATATGTTTTGTCAGGTGACAAAGTGTGGGCTGTCACATCAATGCGCAGATTGAGCTCATCACCCAGCAGCCCAGCGTATTGCAAGTAAAACCAGGTTTCAATCAGTTTTTGCTCAACCTTCACATTATTCAATTGCGCCAACACTTGCCGCGCCACCGAAAACCAGGCCGGCTCGTCAACCTGTTCACTCGCGCGATTGACCAATTTCAACATCTCATAACCAAATTGCATCCGCTCATAACTGTCCAAAATATGCCGATAAAATTGCTGCAGCTGCGCACTGGTCAAAATCCCCAGCTCGCCGCGCCCACGTCGCACCACCACGTCGCACAGCGCAAATAGTTCGATACCGCCTGCCAATTTACTTTTTTCGCGTCGCACACCTTTGGCGATCACGTTGCGCCGCCCCGCCGAAGTCAACAGATGTAAAATTCGATCCGCCTCGCCATAGTCGGTTCTTCTCAGGACGATAGCTTGCAGGCGCTCACTTTGACTCACTGTAGCACCTCCGTCAACGCCTGTCGCACCTGCGCCGGCGTCATGGTTGATTTGTCAAGCACCGCCCGCACACCAAATGGCTCCATGTCGTCATGAGTGATACCAACATTACTACACACGATGATCGGCAAATCAGCCAGATCCTCATGACTCTTCAATTCATTCAGCAGCGCCATGCCCGTTTCACTCGCCAAGAGCATGTCCAAAACCAACGCATCTGGGTGCCAATCATCGATCATTTCCAGCGCCTGCCCCGGAGCAATAACAACCCGCGACTCAGCGCCAGCCTCCGAGATATAATGCTGCATCAGCTTCGCCCACACTGGATCATCCTCAACAATCAGCACCTTTTTCATAGCAAACTCATCTGTTGACTTATGGGTAATTCTACGTAAAATGTCAGTCCATCACGATGCCTGATCAGGCCAATAGTTCCGCCCATGGCTTTTGCAAATTGCGACGCCACGTATACGCCCAAGCCGCTGCTGTCAGGGCGTGTGCGAACTGATTTTCGCTGCTCCATCTCATCGATAAGCCGCACATAATCCGCACGGCTCATCATCGGGCCATGGTCACGAATCAAAATCCTCAACGTCGAGCCAATTTGGCGAATCGTCACCCGTATGGGCATATCCTTTTCGCTATACTTCAGCGAGTTATTCAAAAAATTAGCCAAAATCCTTGATAATAACGCCCTGTTTGCCACCACCAAATGCTTCGCCGACTGTTTTTTCGGCCAGTCGATTGATTGACCGTACAAACGCAACATCGGGTGTAATTCCATGGCCATTTGCTGACACAACGCCAGTGGGTTGATGGGCTCCAGAGGAAACAACGTCGGCGACAAGTGAGCCGTTTGTGCCAGATCTTGTACCAACGCCAGTGATTGATCACTGATGCTCGACAGTTGCTGAGCAATGCGACGCGTTTCAGCTGCATCCAGTAACCCCTCTTCTAGGAGCAGACTAAGCTGCCTGATGAGCGCCAACGGAGACTTCAACTCATGCGCAGCCACCGCTACACTTGGCAGCTGCCCAAATTCAGCATTATTCCATCTTACCTCCGCCATACCTGCTTACAGTATAGCAATTGGCGTATTACTGAACAAACTTAACCGTGTCGAGAATTGCTTGAAAATCTGGCTTGAACACGTCAGCGTCAGTAGAAAAACGAATCGTTTTGTCTCGCACTCGCATCAAGACCACTGAACCGCGCAATTCTTTAGAGAAAGCACCATCCAAGCGAGTAGCTGCGTTACCGTTAAATTCAACGCTGCTTGAGGTCAATTCACCCTTCTTCAACTGGTTGGCATACTGACTCAACACCTTATCAAAGTCGCTGTTTAGTACTTCCAAGCGAACAGCAAAACGGCTGGTGTTTGAGCGTGCTGGCGGCACAGTGCCCGGATGTAGGTACGCTTTGTAGTCACCGCGGTCAGTACCGTCTTGATCGACATATGCACTCCAGGTCTTTGGATACATGAACGAAACTCGACCAAATTCATTTGGCCCAACAAATTCAACGCGTGGATTCTTAGCTTCTTCAGAAAATCGTTTCTGGTCAAGCTCAGCCTGCTCATTTTTGCCTTTGGCAACCGCACTGGCAACCTTTGCGTCAACGCCAGTCTTCTCTCGTGTGTACTCCACGAACATCCAAGCCGCCACAGCTCCAGCGATTAACGTTAACACCAAAAAACCAATCGTACCGACCATCCAGCCGTTGATTGACCCCTGTTCAAATTGTCTTCTTTTCATATCTTGCATTATAGCTTATGCTTTGTCTCCTGTAAAGTCAGGATGTATTTCATACAGAAAATACGGACCAGCTTCTTTCAGTAGTCGGTCGTTCTTCGTAGTATCTAGCCGATAGCCATAACTGACCAATCGTAACGGTCTACCCTGGTGGGTCGCCTGTTGCCGAGCCAATTGATAAATTTTCTTCAAATGCAGCCCTGCACCAAACGCATATATCACCGTGATGTTGTCGGCAGGTTGCGTCGTCCACGCATTCGTCCATTTGATGCGCACATTCTTGGCATACTTTCTTAGCCGCCAACGAGACGCCAGCACTAAAAATGGGTTAATCTCATAGCCAACGGCCTGAGCGCCAGTTTTCGCCACCTCTTGTAGCACGGCGCCATCACCCGACCCTACGTCCAGTACAATGTCGTCTTTAGTCAGCTTCAGTTCATCCCTCAACAGTTTCTGAATATCAGTGTGGCGCGTCGGCACATACGGTGCACCGATGAACGCAGTCAGCCCAAATATCAAAAATAGTATCAGCGCACAAACAATCACTACTTCCATGATGGACTACTCACCCAGCACTTCAATTTCGTTTTTCATATTCAGCAGCTGCTCTTCTGCCTGCTCTGCCAGTTTTTTGACAGCCAGAAACCGCTCACGCGCCTCTTCTAGCCGAAACTCATCACTGTGAAACCACGCCATTTCTTTGTCCAGTTGCTCCAATAGTTCGTTAATCGTTGGTTCGTTCTGCATATTCTTCAATCCTCGCTTTCATCAAAGCTTTGTTAGTTTGTATTTCAATCACTTCCCCGACCGCACAATTACCCCTGATCATGGCATAGCCTCTTGCCAGGGCTAATTCTGGGTCGTATTCACTAATCAACCTGATGCGTGACTGTACATCACTCAGCAATTCCTCAATGTGCTGACGCCAGCTATCCAGAGCATTGCTGCGCGCCGCCTGTACCAGTTCCAATTCCTCGTCAATCGCTCGTACTGTTTGTAGCGCCACGCCACGAAGCTGATGCTTGATCGACCGAATCATCTCTTGTTTATCTGGCAGTAGCAACTGCGCCGCATTGCTTGGCGTTGACGCTCGTACATCAGCTGCAAGATCACACAATGTCGTGTCAATTTCATGACCAATTCCCGTCAGAACTGGCACTCGACTGGACGCCAGTTTTCGCACCAGCAATTCGTCATTGAACACACTCAAATCATCAGTGCTACCACCGCCACGAATCAGCACTATTACTTCTGGCAGCTCCGCCAAGCTTTCAATCTTCTCAACCGCCCTGATGATCTGATCTGCCGCCGTTTCACCCTGCACCATCACATTTACCACGCTAAACTGAACGCCGCCCCAGCGCTCATTGGCGATTTTCATAAAGTCAGCGTACCCCGCTGAGTTAGTACTGGAGATAACCGCCACATGCTGCGGCCGGAACGGCAATGGTCGTTTGCGAGCATCATCAAACAGCCCCTCATCTGACAGCTTTTTACGCAGCAGTTCAAAGCTTTTGCGTAAATTTCCTTCGCCCACTGGCTGCACTGACTGTACGGTTAAACTAAACTTGCCCCAATCGGTTACCTTCGGCACTGCCCGTACCACCACTCGCATACCATCATGAATGGGCATTCTCAGCTGCCACACCGTCATGAAACAATTGACCGTACCGTCATCATCTTTCAGGTCAAAGAAAACGTATTTTTGGTGATTGACCTTAAACGAGCTGACTTCACCTTCAATCTGCACCGAGCCAAAGGCCAGCTCTAGCGACTGATTGACAACCGCCAAAAATTCGCTAACGCTAAACTTAGGAGTCACGGTGAGGCTTACCATATTTGATTAGCGCGTGCTGATAGAAAATATAGCCAAGGACAATTGTTCCCATGAGCAAAATGACACGCGTCAGTATGATGCCCGCGATAGCGATATCTGGCGGCGTACCAGTCATACTCAAAAACAAAATCATGATCGTTTCGTACACACCTGCGCCGCCTGGCGTAAAGATGATAATTCCGGCAAAGCCTGCCGCAATATAACCAATCAACAGAACTGCTGGATTGACCGAAGCCCCCAGTGACCAAAAAGCCAGCATAAACATCAAAACATCAAACGATGCATACACAATTCCCCACAAGAACGGTTTGACGATCAAGCGTTTATCTTGCATCAATTCCGAGAAATCGTCGTGCATATCAGAGAAAAAGGTATCCATCTGCTCCACCTGAACCAACTGGCGCTGCATACCAAACGTCACACATTTAGTGATAGCATTAAGCCCTCGCGCAATTCGGCGCGCCGCCTTGTGCATCCTATGACGAGAAGAAAACATGTATATGATAGCAAACGTCAGACTCAGCACAACAACCACCACCAAAAAGCTCGATGCCACAATATACCGGTTGATGCGACCGTCTACTGCCAAAAACACCACTGCCACGATCATCATGGCTAGCATTGACAAAAACCCTGTCACATATCTCAGGAGCTGCGCAAACGTTGAACGCGCCGAGCTCACACCGAGTTTACTCATCCTCCATGTCGTATAGGAAATACCACTCACCCCGCCCGACGGAAAGATATGATTTACCAAGTTCAACTCCAGTGCAATTCGCACTTGCTCTAGCCGCGACACGTGCTTGATGAGCTTCCTATCACGCAGATAAGAAAAAATCATTTCGCCACCAGCATAATACACGATGATCTGCGCCGGCAGCAGCAAGGCCAATAGTCCGACATTCGCCGTTCCCAACAACTCCCACGCTCGCAGCAGTTCATGGCGCGACAAGTAGATGATCGCTGCTAAAACCAGCAAGGTAATGAAGCTTATGATTATGCGCGGCGATTTCAGTGTTTTCAACACCTTCGAAATTTTCCCAGAAAACATACCTCTCCATTATACCACGAGCCTGATATACTATAGATATGTTCGTAGCAATATTAGGGCGCTTGCCGAAGTTGTCAATCGCAGAATTAGAAGCCATGTTCGGAAAACCACACGTTCGTGCTGTCAGCCACGACGTTGCTACTATTGATACTGATAACCTGTCGATCGACGCCCTTGGCGGGTCGCTCAAATGCGGCAAGATTATCCATACCCTCCCAGCCGACAGTCGCCCGACTCTGGAGCAAGCCTCTCACTGGATTACGCATACGTATATTCATCAGCTCTTGGCAGTCGGCGGAAAAATCACCCTCGGCATCAGCGCCTATGGACTATCAACCTCGCCTCGCCACCTACAGAAAATTGGCCTATCGCTCAAATCGTCCATGAAAAGACATGGTGCTAGCCTGCGACTCGTCCCCAACACCACCACAGCACTATCAACCGCCACTTCGCACAATAATAAGCTTGGGCTCAGCCCTAAAAAACGTGAATTATTCATTATCAAGACCGACGACGGCGCCATCCTCATCACTGAAAGTAATGGCGCGCAAAACATCACCACCTATGCCCGCCGTGATCGCAACCGGCCGCGACGCGATGCATTCGTCGGCATGTTGCCGCCCAAATTGGCACAAATCATGGTTAATGTAGCCGTCGGCAACGCCGCAAAAGCAACCATTCTCGACCCTTTTTGTGGTACCGGCACCGTTCTCCAGGAAGCCCTGCTCAAAGGGTATGACGTCTGTGGTAGCGACCTCAGCCAAAAGATGATTGATTACACGACAGAAAATATAGCCTGGTTACAAAGCAAGTACCATATCACCAGCACGGTACGTAGCCTCGAACAAGCTGATGCCATGACTCATCAGTGGCCAAAAGCCCAACAGCTTAATGCTGTGGTCTGCGAAACCTACCTTGGACAACCCTTCTCTGCGCCACCAAGTCCCAAAAAGCTTCACGAAGTAACCGGCAATTGCAATCACATCATCACCAACTTTTTACGCAATATTCACAGTCAACTGACGCCCGGTACCACACTGTGCATCGCCGTACCCGCTTGGCGCGACGCCGGCCGCAACCTGACTCACCTGCCGCTCATCAAAGACCTAGAAACACTCGGTTACACCCTGCAACAGCCGCCCCTCATTTATTCCCGATCCGACCAAGTCGTGGCGCGTGAAATATTGCTACTAAAAACCGCCTAGCTTCTTGACATTACACTAGTAGTGGTCTATACTAGTAAGGATTGTTTACAGAAACTATAAGGAGTTTAGCAAATGTCAAAGGTTAAAGCTGGTAGCTCAAGCAAGAACATCCACAACAATGCTGGTCAGCGTTTGGGTGTGAAACGCTTTGGCGGCCAAAAAGTCAATGCTGGTGCAGTATTGGTGCGTCAAACTGGTGCTACCAAGATCGCTGGTGACGGCACGTACATGAGCCGTAACTACACTATTCACGCAGCTAAAGACGGCGTGGTTAGCTTCAAGAAAGTCAAAAAGCAGAAATTTACCGGTAAAACCGAACGCCGCACACAAGTTTGCGTAGACTAAGCCTAAAAATCTCAGCCCACTACAGGCTACCATCATAAAAATAGTCGCTTCCATGGCGACTATTTTATATACTAACTAAGTTTATTCTGTCATCCCCAAGTGGTGCTTCACCCGCGCAACCACATCACCGATGACAACTTGAGACTTCACCAAGTATTCGTCAACTCCCAAACCTTCAGCCCGTTCTTTATCTTTTGGCTGACTCAGCGCTGTCAACATGATAATGCGTACATTAGCCGTTTCTGGCGTATTGCGCAAAATATCCAACACGTCAAAACCACTGATTTTTGGCATCATAGCGTCCAGCAAAATCAAATCTGGCTTATATTCAACGGTTGCGGACAGTGCGTCTTCGCCATTATGCACTTCCTTGATATCAAAGCCTTCTAGCTCCAGCCTGGCGCGATACACGGCTGCCAGTGCCATGTCGTCCTCTACTAATAATATTTTCCTCTTTGCGTTCATACTATCTTTATTCTAACGCCCGCATCAGAAAAACACAAGCGTTTACCAGGACAGCTTTTTGGCGGCGTCCATCTGTGGATCTTTACCAAAATTCATATCATTAGCGGTCAAACCCACCTTCTCGTCTGGCTCAATACCTGTCTTGTCAATAGTGTGGCCCTTTGGCGTATACCAACGCGCTTCCGTAACTTTGAGCTGTGCACCATCACGCAATTTGATCAATTGCTGCACACTACCCTTACCGTAACTCTTCTCTCCGAGCAATTTCGCCTTGCCATACTCTTGCAGTGCACCCGCTACTATTTCACTGGCACTGGCACTCGACCTATCGATCAACACCACTGTTTTGATGTCTTGCAGTAGTGGCTTGCCTGTTGATTTGACTGTTTTAACAACCTTGTCGCCACGCCGCTCCGTCATGATGTCTTGGTTATCCAGCCACAGCCCAGCCAGCGCCTGAGCCGCCGTTACCGTTCCACCAGGGTTGCTGCGAAGATCCAAAATAACCTTCTGGACATTGTTTTGCTTGAAAGCTTCGGCCGCTGCGCGCGCCAACGTACCTGTTTCTTCACCAAATCGGTACACTTTCAAAATACCAACACCGTCAACAATGTCATGTTCCACGGCTGGTGCGGTGATTTGCTTACGCGTCATCGACATTTCTAGCCGCTGATAATTACGAAGTACTTGTAGCTTCACTGTAGTGTTCACTTCCCCGCGTATCTTTTCCACTACCTGTTCGGTAGTAGCATCCGCCACTGAGTTACCATTTACAGCAATGATGATATCACCAGCCTTCACTTGAGCTTCCTCCGCTGGACTATTTCGTAGCACCCTGACGACTGTCGGCCGATTATTTCTCAAACCAATCTCCGCGCCGATGCCGCCACCAATATTACCATTCAGGCTCTTCTCAAATTCTTTGGCCTCCTCAGCGTCCATGAATGTCGTGTACGGATCGCCAGTAGCCGCCACCAGACCGCGACTCGCGCCATTGATCAATTTATCAGTATCCAGATTTCCATCGTACTGTGCTTTCAGTTGTCGATACGTCTCTTGAATCCGCTCCGTATCAAGCCGCTCGGCGCTATATCGCACACCAAGCTTTGGTGCAATCGCCGCAAATATCTGATCCGACCGCGCACCCGCGATAAAACTAACCACTGCTATAACCACCGCCCACGCAAACAGCTGAGCGTTTCGTGTTTTCTCCTTGCTCATAGAACCATTATAACATGAGCGGTATCAAATCTTAGAAGTAGATGTAGACAAGTCCAGACGATGAGCGCTTATAATTGCGGTACAGACCATCCCAGCCCAAGTTATAGTCACTAACCGTGATGGTACCGTCGCCGTTTACCGACTCAACATACATCACGTGACCATATGCACCACCCATTATCACCGCTGCTGCCCCTGCTCGTGGGGTGCTGCCGTTCGAAATACCATGACGGGATGTGGTTGATGGCCACTGGTTAGCGTTACCAGCCCCGCCGAAATGCGGCACATAACGACCAGTGCTGTGAACCTTCCAAGCAACGTAGCTCACACACTGACGGGTATACAACCCCCATGGGTCGACATAGGCATCCAACGGAGCATTTGCCCAAGCACCTGGGTAGCCACCACCACCAGGCGTACCAGATGGCACGCTACCTCGTGGCAAACTACGCAAGTTTTCTGCAGCCTGCTGCTCACGCAATTTCGCAATTTCGCTATTGCGCTGTGACGCCAAAGATGAGTAAGCTGCCTGGTCATTCTTTGTATCATTCACCAATTTCGCCTGTTCAGCCTGCTTAGCCGCCATTTGAGCCTTTTGAGTTTCCTGGTCCTTCAGTGTACGCTCAACGGCCGCCTTATTGTCCTGCAATTTCTTTTGCAGACGCTTGATTTCCTTGATTTTGTCATTCAGTGAGCCCTGCAAGCTGCTGCGCTGCTCTTGCTTGTCGATAAAATCACCAATGTTCTCTGAGCTAGCCAGCATTTCCAGCGGAGAAATCTGATCATCAACATACATGTCAGACAAGATCTGACCCATTGTCTTACGGTTTCTGTTGATCGCCGCTTCGTTATTCTTGATCTCTTCTTTCAGTGAATCGATCTTATTTTGGCTTTCAATGATTTGAGATTGCAACGCGTTCACCTGCGCGGTCAAACGGTTCAATTCCTCTTCCAGAGTCGCCGCCATCTCACCCAAGCGAGCCGCCTGCGAATTGTAGTTATTGGCTTCTTGTTGTTTAGCCTTAATTTCTGCCTCATAATCTCGCGCAAAAACCGTGCCAGCGGTCTGAAAAATCCCTGCTCCGGCAACGACGGCAGCCATCACCACCAAGGCTACTTTGGTGGCTTGTTTGTGCGAAACTGGTGTGGTGGACCGTTGCTTCATACTATATATCATAATAGCATAAGCACTATCCACATGTCAACCAAGTTTTATGTGACTTAAATCTTGAGGTATTTATGGGTCGCAACCCATGACGAAATCGTACCAATCAGCCCACCAATGAGAATCATAGCCAGCAACACCAGCCCAACATACGGTGTCAGATCCTGAAGTAACGTATCAATTGGCAACCATTTACGCATCGGCTCCTTGGCGAACGCCAACAGGCCATAACCCCCTGCCGTAGCGATCACCGCAGCGATAAATCCATACATAATCGCCTCAACCACAAACGGTCCGCGGATGAAACTACGCTCAGCACCGATGAGCTTCATCATCTGGATCTCGCTCTTACGGTTGAAGATGGCCATACGAATAGTGTTAAACACCACCAGTGAAGAAATTAGCACAAACACCACAGTGGCAATCGATCCACCAATGCTCGCCACACGCACCCAACCACCGATTGTTTCAATGGCCTGGCGGCGATCACCAGTGAATGACGGTTGTCGACGCTGGTCTTTGTTGGCAAGATAGGTTTCATCAGTCCCTACAAAATGCTTCAGCGAAGAATAATTATTCAGGTCTTTCACTGAAACCTGCAGTGTCGCTGGTAGCTCATTGCTTGCTTCACGAATAGCTTCCAGCGCTTCTACATTATCTTTGTAACGCTGGGCTTGCTCATGGCGTGCCTGTTCCGCAGAAATGTACGTCACCCCTGTTACGTTATCCAATTTTTTGATCTTATCTGTCAATTCGTTGACGGTTTTTTCAGGCACGGATCCTTTGAGATAAATTGAAATATTTGCCTTTTGAGTGATGGTCTCCGTTGTATTTACCAAGATACGCTGTGCCGCAACAGTCACAAAGATAATCAGCAAAGTCACGCTCATGACCGCCGTCGCTGCAACCGTCAGCCAAGCATTACGGCTAAAGTTATTAACACCGTAACGCAACATGCGAACAAAAGCCAACGTTCGCCGCTGCTTCATTTTGTTGCGCTGCATCGCTTTTACGTTTGCGTTTGTCTTTTTCTTGGCCATTATTGCTTATATGTTCCTCTCGCCTGGTCAGACGTAATTTTACCGTGATCGATGGTAATCACCCGTCGTTTCAACTTATTCACAATATCAACATTATGCGTCGTCAGTAGTACGGTTGTACCGTACTTATTAATTTTTTCCAGCAGCCGCACGATATCCCAACTGTGCTTAGGGTCAAGGTTACCCGTCGGCTCATCAGCGATCAATATCTTTGGCTGGCGCACCACTGCTCTGGCGATCGCCACTCGCTGGCGCTCACCACCAGATAGCTGATGTGGGAAGTTCTTTTCTTTGCCTTTAAGTCCGACTAGTTCAATAACCTTTGGCACGGTCGATTTGATCTCACGGTTGGTCATCCCAGCAATCTCCAGCGCAAAGGCCACATTCTCAAACACCGTCCGATTCGGCAGCAGCTTGAAATCCTGAAAGACGACACCAATTTTTCGACGTAGCAGCGGGATATGCTTGTCCTTGAGCGTGTCATAATCAATCCCACCGACGACAATCTTGCCACTTGAAGGCTTTTCTTCACGCGTTAATAATTTCAACAATGTTGATTTACCAGCACCGCTCGTACCAACCAAAATGACAAATTCCCCGGCCTTCACATGCACACTAACGCGATTGATGGCAGGCTTGCCTGTTTTGGTGTAACTCTTTGTAACCCTATCCAACAGAATCATACTATATTAGTGTAACACTTTTTATCAAAAAGCGCGAACATAATGCTTCTGTTTTCACCTAGTCTTTGAGGCTCAAGTCAAATGTCGAAAAATCCAGGTTTTCCAAAGTGGTTGTTGACTGCTGTGCAATACGACGATTTTTCTTTGCTTTGGTTTCCTTGTCTGCGCCAGAAAAAATCTCATTGCGCTCTCGGTAGAGCGTACTCAACTCACTCAACAAATCTTGAATGTGAGAATCAATTTCCTGAACCTTTTGAAAATCCAACACCTTCATAATCAAATGATAGCACTTGATTGCTAAAAAGTCAAGGATATTTGGTGGCTAAATATTATTCGTCTTTTGACGCATTTTGGCTAAGAAACGCCGTCATAAAATCATCAATCTTACCGTCCAGCACGCCCTGCGTGTCCCGGTCTTCATGCTTAGTCCGAGTATCCTTAACCAGAGTGTACGGATGCAGCACATAATTTCGTATTTGACTGCCCCAGTTAGCTGATTCACCAGCCCTGAGATCTGACAAGCTGTCGGCGTGCTGCTCCAGTTGCATTGCCAGTAATTTCGAGCGCAAAATTTTCAACGCAGTTTCTTTGTTTTGAATCTGACTACGCTCATTTTGAATCGCCACTACAATTCCTGTTGGCACGTGCGTGACACGAACTGCTGAGTCAGTCGTATTCACTCCCTGTCCGCCCTTGCCACCACTGCGGTAAACGTCTATTTTTAGATCACTCGGGTCAATGTCCACTTCGTCTGGTGTATCAATTTTTGGCAGCACCTCAACCAACGCAAAGCTAGTCTGGCGCAAATTATCAGCATTAAACGGACTGAGTCGCACCAAACGATGCACGCCATTTTCTGAGCGCAATTTACCATACGCGAACGGTCCCGATATTTCCAACACAACGGTTTTCAAACCACCATCATCATTCGCAGACCGCTCCAAAACGTCAGTTTTCATGCCAGATCGTTCCGCCCACCGCAAATACATCCGCTCCAGCATCTGCGCAAAATCTTGAGCATCTAAGCCACCAACACCTGCCGAAATACGAACCACCGCCTCACGGCCATCATATTTCCCGTTAAATAATAGATCTGTCTTGCGGGCCGAGAATTCCGTCTCCAGAGCATCTATTTGCTTGGTAAACTCGTCCAATAAGTCATCATCCCCCAACTCCATCAGCTCCAGCAAATCATCCAACTGAACACCCAACACCTGCCACGGTTGCACCGTTTGACGCAACGCAGCTGCCTTTTTGGCAACCGACTGAGCATGATCAGGATTATTCCAAATTTCAGGCTGATTTAATTGCTCTTCCAATACCGCCAATTCTTCAGCAAGCGCATCAAATTGCAATGCTTGTTTAGCCTGCATGACGTCGCTGCGGAGGGATTGGACACGTTTTTTCAATGGTTGCATAGAACCCATTATACCATCAGATTTATGTGTTATATGCCCACCACCGCCTCAACAAAGGCTTCACCACGGGCTGTATAGTTTGCGTATTGGTCAAAGCTGGCGGCAGCTGGACTCAAAATTACAACATCTCCCGGTTGAGCGATATCCAGGGCGCACTGCACCACTTCGGTCATCGGTATCACGCCCTTTTGCACTATTGTCGCATCTGGTAGTCCAGCTTTTTGCAACGCTTTTGCAATATCATCAGCATTGCCGCCACTGACAATCACTCCTCTTAGTGACGACGAGTGCGCTAGTTCTTCGGCTAGTTCTGTATAGTCACCACCTTTGTCCGCCCCACCAAGGATCATCACTTTTGGCTGCTGAAATGATCGTAGCGCAGCCACTGCACTGCCTGGCGTCGTCGAGATGCTATCATCATAAAACTTCACTCCTCGTTTTTCTGCCACAAATTTGAGCCGATGCGGCAAGCCCGTAAAACCGGCAAGCCCCTGACAAATTATTTCATCTGACAGCTCCGGCACCACCGTCTTAGCCACCAACACTGCCGCACTGGCATTTTCCTGGTTGTGCGCGCCTGGCAATTTGAGAGCGTGTTGCATGTCCGGCGACAAATCAATCGGATACGACAACTGACGCGCTGGCGACTTGGCAGCAATCTGCTGGCTGAACTGATTATTCCTGTTATAAATGAGGACATCTTCGGCTGTTTGGAACGTGGCAATGTGCGACTTTGCATCAAGATAGTCAGCAAAATCGTCATGCCTGTCCAGATGATCTGGCTCAATCATCAGCACCACTGCAATATGCGGAGATTTTTCCAAATCCCACAACTGAAAACTGCTCAATTCATACACCACGATATCATCTGGCTGAATCTGTGGCAGCACGTCCAACGATGGAACACCAATATTCCCGACAAGATGGACCGTTTCGCCAGCAGCACGCAGTATACTAGTGATCAAACTACAGGTCGTTCCCTTGCCTTTTGTCCCCGTCACTCCGATGATAGGCGCTGGACACTGTGCGAAAAACTCATTGGTCGCCGACCATATAGTACCACTGGTCTTGATGCGGCTTGGCGGTAGTCCAGCCGTTCTCACTACCATATCAACGTCATAAAACTGATCAGAAAATACCCCTGCGCCAGTGTGGACCTCAGCGCCCGCTGGCACATCAGACAGCTCTCGCTCATCCACTATCGTCAATTGTGCGTCTGGAAATTTACGCCGAAAATACGCGTAGCTCGATTTACCTTCTACATCATATCCTGCAATGACAATGTTCATCTTAGAATAGCGCTCCTAGCTTTTCTTGGATGCGCTCCAATAATTCTTTTTCTCCACAGCTCACTCCAGCTAGTACCCATGTGTTAGCCTGGAAGAACTCACGTGCCACTTGAACAATTTTTTCATCAGTCACTGCCAAAATCGCCGCCGGCACCCCAGTATAATCCTTCACAAAATCATCTGAGAAATAGCGACCGGTATAGAAGTTACTGATCTGAGAAACAGTCTGCGCACCCATTTGATAACGCCCCAAAGAGTAGGACTTGGCGCTTTCGATATCTTCAGCAGAAATCTTGCCGTTTAGCACACGCTTCAGTTCACTGACGATGATATCAAACAGCTCTTCGGCCGTCTCCAAGTTGACCTGACCAGTGAAATCCCATGCTGAATCATAAAATCCAACAGAGGTGTCACTAAAAATACTATACGCCAGTCCCCGCTTACGAGCTGCCCCAAAAATACGAGAGTTAAATGTACCAGTCAAAATGTGATTCAAACAGCCCATGGCATCAGCCTCAGAATTACTAATTTCACGAGGCACGATCATCGACCAACCAAATGTCAGATTGGAAGCTTCTTTACGCCTGATCAACAGAGGTCCGGCGCTGTGTAGATTGTCCTTAGGAATCTCAAAGCGTTCGCCCTCTTCCAATTGCCAAGCCTCCAGCACCTCTTTGATGCGCGACTTGCGCCCCGTCATTTTACCAGCGATCACAAAGCGCATATTCTTCAAAGTGTGTGTTCGACGGTGGTGTTCTTTGATATCTTTCAACGTCACGTTAGCAATCGTCTTGAGTCGCTGATTGTACGTCAAAATATCTTCACCCAACGCCTGTTGCACCCGCGGCCACATCACGCGGTTGTGATTGTTCAGATAGCCTGTCAACTCTGAGCGCACATTACCTTTTTCGGCTTCCAATTCTTCGGCATTAAAACGCGGTACCGTGATAGCCAACCGCTGCAATTCCAACACCCTGTCCCATTCAAAATCAGCACAAAATGCTTCATACCCCATGGAATATTCTGTCGTATAGGCGTTATAATACGCGCCGTTTTTGACGAATTCTTGGTCATACAATGCCTGTGAACGGAATTTTTCATTGGCGCCAAATGACATATGCTCCATGATGTGCGCCGTCTCATAGATGTCTTTGTCGCGTACATAACGGCTACCCGCCCGAAAATGAAACTGAAAGCTCATCACCGTAGCGTCTGGCACATCGATCAACAAACCCCGAGCACCGTTCTTTAGTCGTACTTCTTCAACTGTGTGCTTCATGGATTATTTCCGATTCTTTTTGCGGTTTTGGCGCTGGGCTTTTTTCTTTTTGCGCGCTGCATTTTTGGCGCGATTTGCTTCAGAAGCAGTTTTGGCCTTTTTGACTGAGAAATCATCATCACGGTTCTTTTCGCCAGATGTGATCTCATTGACACCTTTCTCGACGGCAGTTTCAGCGAGTCGAGTGAGCTCAGTGTCGTATTCATCGTCTTGTGATTGCTGCACTGTTGCGTCAGCCTTACGCACCCGGAAGATGGTACTCAAGACTTCGTCTCGCAAATTGTTCTGCAAACTCGTGAACAATTTTTGTGACTCTGACCGATACTCAACCAGTGGATCACGCTGACCAACACTGCGCCAATGAATACCTTCGCGTAGGTGCTGCATGTTTTCCAAGTGCTGCATCCACAAGGTATCGAGCACCGCCATGTAGACTTCTCGCTCAACACCACGCAAGTTTTCGTCACCAATTTCTTCCTCTTTCGCTGCGTATGCTTCACGCGCCAGTTTCATCACCTTTTGGACGCGAGATTTATCTTTCTTCTCTGAACCAGCCTTTACCAGGGCGCCCTCGTCAACTGGGATAACTGCAGTAAATTCTTTCACAAAATTAGGATTATTCTTGAGTGGCAGCTGTGTTGAATCATTGACTTTTTCTTTGAGCAAGCGTTCAATTTCTGGCTTAATGTTGTCACCTTCCAAAATCTTGCGGCGCATGACATACACCACGCGGCGGTGACGATTGATGACGTTGTCGTACTGAACAACATTTTTGCGCGTATCAAAGTTGTAACCTTCAACACGCTTCTGAGCTGCTTCCAACGTCTTGGACACAGCACGGTTTTGAATAGGCGTTTCTTCGTCGACACCCAGCCGGTCCATCAACGCCGCGATGCGCTCGCCCTGGAAAATTCGCATCAAATCATCTTCGGTCGATACGTAAAACTGCGTCTCTCCTGGGTCACCCTGACGACCGCCACGACCGCGCAGCTGATTGTCGATGCGTCGTGATTCATGCCGCTCCGAACCGATCACTACCAGACCGCCCAGCTCCTTGACGCCCTTGCCGAGCTTAATGTCGGTACCACGTCCGGCGATGTTTGTCGCCAGTGTAATTGCGCCCTTTTCACCAGCCTTTTCAATGATAGCCGCCTCGCGCTCATTGTTCTTGGCGTTCAAAATCTCAAACTTAATGCCTTCTTTTTCCAAATATTTGGCAATCTGCTCGTTCTTGGCAATCGAGCCAGAGCCGACCAGCACTGGCCGGCCTTGCTTGTGATACTCTTTGATGGCTTCAGCTACCGCCTTCAGCTTGCCCTTTTCAGTCTTGAAGATCAGGTCTTCTTTGTCGTCGCGAATCACTGGCTTGTTCGGTGGAATCTGGATAACGTCCAGTGAATAAATTTGTTGAAACTCTTCCGCCTCGGTGAACGCCGTACCAGTCATACCGGAAAGTTTATTGTACAAACGGAAATAGTTCTGGAACGAAATGGTCGCCAGCGTCATGCTTTCTTCTAGCACTGGCACGCCCTCTTTGGCCTCAATGGCCTGATGTAAACCTTCGTTGTAACGGCGTCCTTGCATCAAACGACCGGTGTGTTCATCGACGATAATCACCTCGCCGTCATTGGTCACCACATAGTCTTTGTCGCGCTTGAACAATGTTTGTGCTCGTAGAGCCTGATCCATATGGTACACACTGCGCACGTGGTCTGGCGTGTACAAATTTTTTATACCCAGCAGTTTTTGGACTTTCTCCACACCCTCGTCGGTCAAGGCCACACTGCGGCGCTTTTCGTCCAGAACATAGTCATCTGGCACTAATTTACTGGCAACTTTAGCGAACGTGTAGTAATTGTCTGGGTTTTCCGCTGCTGGTGCCGAGATGATCAGTGGCGTCCGCGCTTCATCGATCAAAATCGAGTCCACCTCGTCAACGATAGCAAAGTTCAGCTCGCGCTGCCTGAGCAAAGCGACGTCGTTCACCATGTTATCGCGCAAATAGTCAAAACCAAACTCGTTATTAGTGCCATACGTAATATCTGCCGCGTAGGCTTCCTTACGAGTGACTGGGCGGAGCTTGCGCATGCGCGGATCGTCGTGGTGTTCATTGTCGTAATCTTTATCATAGACAAATGACGCTTCGTTGATAATCACACCAGTCGTCAAGCCCAAAAAGTCATATACCTGACCCATCCAGCCAGCGTCGCGCTGCGCCAAGTAGTCGTTGACGGTCACCACGTGAACACCCTTGCCTTCCAGCGCGTTCAGATAGGTCGGCAGCGTTGCCACCAAGGTTTTACCTTCACCAGTCTTCATCTCAGCCACGTTGCCCTCGTGGAGCGCCATACCACCGATCAACTGAACGTCGTATGGATGCTCACCGATGACGCGCTTGGCCGCCTCACGAGCTACCGCAAAGGCATCTGGCAAAATCGTATCCAGCGTTACATTCTTTTTGGTCAGACGCTTTTTTAGTGCTGCCGTCTGCGCCTGCAATTCCTCATCTGACAGTTTTTCATACTTTCCAGACAAACCGTTAATTACTGCAACGCGCTTTTCCAGCCGCTTCAAAATCTTCTTCTGCGGATCACCAAAAACTTTACTCAGCGCTTTTTGTTGTGTCATTGCCATAACCTTAAAACTCCCTCGCTTTCGGACATTTTCAAAACTCTTTCTATTGTAACCCTTTTTGACCTAAAATTAAAGAGTGTTTTAAGATACAAAGCTCATCACTCATTGATTGTGATAAATTACATATAATAAATATAGCTTTATCCAATAGGAGGACACAGCCTCACATTATTTGGACTACTATCCGCGTAGACGCAACAATAATTGATACCTATACTGCTTATAGAATCATCCCAAAAAGCGGTCAACACATCTGCCTCATTATATCTACTAGATACTGCCGACCGTATGTTACTACTCTTACGATCTAGTGGGGGTATCCCCTGGCGAATGCGATGCATTTGATAAGTGACATAACTTACAACTGGAACTGTCATTTTTTCCTCTAGTGCCGACCGAGTACACCGAGGGTTGTTACGCCATGTAGCATCATTGTTCGGCAGCAAAAAAGCCGTCCACCTGTACTCATCATCCATAGTTGCTAGCCGCCAGTTTTGCGCAGTACTTGCCATGGCTTGAGCCCAATCAACCGCAAATATCCGTAGGAGTAATCCGTCACTTCTAACATGATCGCTTTTCTCTGCCAGACGAAGGGGGTTGTCCGGCACGGTCTCGTCTCGCGCAACCACAGATATGAGTTGACGCACTGAATCCAACGACAGCGTCAATGGCGCCACCACCAAATCATACTCTGGTAATGTTTCTTTCAACTCCGCCAGATGCCTAAAATCAATACCGCCCTGTGCCAACTCAGCTGGCGTCGGCATATCGATACCCGCTCCAGCAAAAATCGTTTTATAATCTTCGAGGTCTCGTTTAAACAACTCTCTTATCTCCGAGTTGGTAATTCCATCCAGTCCATTAAATCCCGCCACTCCTTGTTCCCTGGCTCTAACAACAGCAGCGTCTAACGTATGAAGCGAAGCGGCCCCGAGTGATTGATAGGTTGCACTGCTCCCAAAAGGCCAAGATTCACGCTTTTCCTGAGCGCGTTCCCACGCAGCCTCAGCAGCAGTGCGACTATTTGGCGACAGAAGATTGGGGTTAGCCATGAAATATCCTATATCCTTTCATCGCCGAGCATTTCCTCCGGCAGCAAATCATGATACTCAAGGATATGATGCATGACCTGGCGGTCATTTGGATTCTTGATGCCGTCCAGAAACGTTTGACAAGCTCGCTTTAGTGACACCGTCCCGTAACTGCCAGTAACCTTATGTAGTATATCCACCATGGTGCGTGGTGCTAATACTGTTTCCTCCAGACCAGGACGATCATCCACCATTTTTTCCGTGTCAATGAACTGGTTGTACCCTTCACCGTTGGTACCGCTAAATATCTGCTGACTCAATCGAGCTGCTCTCACAAAGTTCTCAAATTCTCCTTCGTCAATGTCTGGCGGCAACTCACCTCGCTGCGTTGCCACAGTCGCCATGGCCAGCTGAGCATTCTCACGCGGATATTCGTCATAGCCCTTGTCGTAGTCAGGGTAACGCACGCGATTGATATTTGCGCCAAAACGGTTTTGGAACTCAACACTCAAATCATCCACGCCCTTGTAGCGTTTTGACTTTTCATTTGCCGTGGCGATGATACAAAAACCTGATTGAACCTCAACGACCCGCCCAGAATCTTCCTGAACAGTAAATCTATCGCCTGGGCGCAGCTGCATGATTTTGTTCAAGCGTTTCAACAGTTCTGGCGGCATGGCATTAATTTCATCAAGGATGAGTGGTTTCCCTTGTTCCATAGCACGAATGATTGGTCCTGGCACAAACTCGCTAACACTCGCTCCATTTTCCTCGCGTAGCTCTTGTTTACCCATCAGCTGGTAGCTATTAACATCGCCATAGGCACTGACAAACTCAGGTTCAACACCAAAATAGGTTTGCACCATATACTCCGCCATGGCAGTTTTAGCGCCACCCGTCTCACCAACAAACAGCGTTGGCTCACCCCGCATCATAGCCGGCAGCGTCTCATCAATGATTGTTTGCATCTGTTCAGTCATCAACAAACCGCTGTCCAGTTGTCGTTTCCACTCACGGACTTGTAGACGGGTTACTTCTTCTAAAAACTGTTCCTTGCTGCTATTTGGTGGAATATCGATATTCTCATCAACCTCAGACAACTGCTTTTGCCATGCAGCTATTTTTCGCCTCTCACCTGCTGTCAAAGGACGCCCCATTTTTACTGCCTTAGCACGCAAACTTGCCATCCGCCCACTGATTTCATCTTTTCTGTCCTGAGCACGCAAGAACTCAGCCGCCGCCCAAGTTGCCGCCATCTGTTCACCGCGGTACTCCTCGTCAAACCGCTCCATCAGTCCGGTATCATTGCGTAGCTCATGTAATTTCGCATGGTACATGTACCAATCTTCCAGATTGTCAGCCACATCAGGATGCTCGTTTTTAAAATCCTCCCAACGCCGCAACTCCTCTTCGCTTGTATCGCGCGGCATCTGCCCTTCCCAGTCAGGTTCAGCCAAGCCCAGCAAAAAGTTCTCGCTAATCTTGCTCACTGCTATATCCGGCTCTTCTGGATGGTCTTTACGCCTCGACACATTGATGCGTTCAACGTGCGGCGCCGCCAGTTGCTCCAAGAGTTGTCGGTCTCCCATGGCCGCTGTCCGCCAGTCAGATCTGACTGCCTGCATACTTTCCCGCAGACCAGTCATTAACTCCACAACACCCTCCACTGTTCGATCAGCCGCGTCTGGAGCATAATACGTCTCTAAAACAGAAGGTTCAAGATGTAGTTCAGTGGTGATGGGTTTTGTTTCAGCTGTATGCATGAGCGTGTTGATGTTTTATAATATCTGGCTCGTATTATATACTATAAGCATAAGGTTTGTAAAGAAAATGACCGAAGTATTACACACGCCAGCAACCGGTACAGAATCACGAGCAGTAACGCCTGAACAAGAGGCTTTAGCAAGGGAGCATCAGGCCTCGCTTGACAAAGCAGCAGCGTTTTTGGACGACCAAATACCAGCGCTCTGTCGACTAACTGGCATGGACGTACGAGTAGCGATTGGTGATGGCTGGGCTACCGACCCAGAAACTGGTTCGTTCACCATTGACCCATCATTCTTCATTGAAAAAGGTTATTCAGCTGATCACTGTGTGTTTGCTACCCTGCATGAACTGATGGCTCATGTGCGTGACATCAAGCGAGATCCTGTATTTTCAGCACGACAAGATGCTTTTGTCACCAGCAGCAAAAATCCTCAGGAGCAACAAGCGCGCCATATTTTCAACAATATCCTAACTGATATTCACGGCAACAAACAAGTTATGAACATGCTACCCACCATGCAAGAAGTTGGTGCCGATATTTACGCCAGTCTCCTGTTTCCAACAGAACGTGACGGCGAACCAGTTGATTATGCTAGCAACCCCATGCACCTGCAATTTCTCTACAAAATCATCCGCCAGGAGATGATACCAGGCAGCAAAACACCTGTTCGCCAAGAGGTTGATGAAGCCATAGACCAGCTGCGCAACTTTCAAGGTGGGCAGATTGACCTTATCTCATTCCTGACCGATCCTGGGGCAAGAGGCTCCAACGGCAAAAAACTGTCTGGTAGCGACCGCTTTGACTATTGGCTTACGCAGATTTGGCCACAGTACGAAATGCTCATACGGCTGGACAAACAAGAAGCAAAAGATGCCCAACAACAAAACGGTGATCAGCAGACTGACAGCAATGCCAATGAACAGCAGCTCTCAGATCCAACACAAGACAGTGACAGCCAGAAGGATACCGATTCCTTTTCTGATGCCTATGCTGATTATTTTGACAACAAACATCCTGAACCGTTCAGCCCCGAAGAACACGAGAAAATCCATGATACCATCAAAAAAGCCACTCAAGAGGACCGTCGCAAAAAAGTATCACCCAAGCAGCAAGAGCGCGCCCGCCAAGTGGCGGCCAACCACCGTTACCATGAGCAAACTGGTCATTCCCTGGTCGAAAAGCAACGATACGACGATGAGATTCAGCGCTTTCACAAACAAATTACCCAAATGCGTACAGTCTTCCAATCAGTCCTGAACGAAGTCGTCGCCTCTCGCCGTGGCCTTAGTCGTCACTCTCGTCAGGACGGCGATATCCTCGACCCTAACCGCCTGGCGCAAACCATCACCGATATCAAGAGCGGCATCGCGCCAGAGGCATTTCGGCGCTATGAAACCGTCCGCGGACGAACCGAATTGAATTGTAAGACTGACTATTTCTTTGTGTTTGATTGCTCTGGTTCCATGGGGGGCGAGCCAGCACAAGCCGCCGCCAGTTGTGCGGTCATCATGCTGGAAGGCCTCGCTGGCATGGAGCGTGACATCCGACAGCTGGAAGAACAGCAAAATATTGATTTGTCCGACCTGTCGGTACGCACCTCACTATACACATTTGGCGATACTGCAGTCTGCCATAAGCCGCTCAGCAGCAGCCTACATGACAAACAACGACTTGATACATACACAGCCATTACCGCAGCCGACATGGGTAACACAGCAGATTATTTAGCCCTCCAGGAAATTGCTGCCCTACCCCACGACCAAGATCGCCAGCGAATCATCGTTGTCGTAACCGATGGTATAAGTAACGACCCCGGCACCGCGCGCGCAGCCGTCAGTCAGCTTCGCCGTGACCAGAACACTGTAGTATACGGCGTATCAATTGGCTCAGATGCCGCCGAACAACTGTACGCTCCGAACGCTAAACTTATCAATGACCCCAAAGATTTACCAAACGTGCTACAATCATTTATAGAAACAACCATTCAAACATAAAAAACACAACCCTATGCCTAATCCCAATATTCTCCCGTCACAAATCCACGCTGCTGCTCAGGACGCGTGGGAAAGGGCTCAATCAAAACAGAAAGCATCCTCTGACATTAGTCAGGATTTCGGCGCCACCGCCCTCTTTGGAGCGCTCGACGCTGCTGTTAATGAAGCTCAGAAACAAGGAACGGCTGGCTTCGATGGATTAGAGCGAATAGAAAATCTTGAGGTCCAGCGCTCATTTGAACAAGCTTTTCTCTTGTCCGAACGTTTGGTTGGGTATGCTGGCTTATCAGCACCAACACCAGACCAAATGCTATCAGCTGGTGTCAATTTTCGCTATTTGGCTGAGCAATTTGAGCGAATGGAGCAAGAAGATGGCGTCACCCCGCACATAGTCCTGGCCCCTCACGGCCTTGGTAAACAAACTTGGTTAGACATCGCCAAAGCAATGACAGCTGACAAAACCATAGCTGATAATCCTCTAGGAGTTGACGAAGAATATATTGAGGAGGGGTATTCTGGCGTGTATGGACTGTATATCGCTGATTCAATAGACGATAATACCTGGGATCAATTGGATCAAACGCCAACTGTAGGCTCCACCACTCCACCAACCTACACAACTAAGGAGAACGGTAAAAACATAGATTGGACACTACGTCTCATCTCTGGCAAAGAAGCGCCGACCCACCTTAACATGTCTTACAAGCAAAGCCAGCAGCAAAACCCGCCAATTCAGCACCAAACCATCGCTGAATCCTTAACATATAACCTGAATATGGTATTAAACAACAATGAAGTACCCTTTAAAAACCCCACAAAAAAGTGGTATTCATGGTGCTGGCGACCAGAAAACCACAAACTTGGTTCTGCACCAGTCACCACTTGGGAAACAGCTGGTTATAATGACACTTATACCGGAAGTATACTGCATGTCTACATGCTTTCACATAGCTACTCAGACAACATAACTGGTACCCGCTCACCCGTCGGGTAGTTTGTCCTACCCGCGACGAAAACTGCGCTTAAACTTCGCCAACACACCACGACTACGGCCAACGTGAGCCAACGTGTCGTCCTTGTAGCGACGCAACTGGCCGTTCAGCTTGGTCTCGACGATGTCCACAGCCGCCAACACGTTCATTGTTGAGTCTTTTGCAGTGATGACCTTGTCTGGGACATTGATGATAACTTCAACCTCATATTTGTTGCCGCCAGGGTTATCAATTTGCTTAATCTTCACATCTGCCGTAACGCTTTTACGAGCGTGACGTGGCAAAAACCGATCCAATGGACCAATTTTTTTCTCAATATACCGTTTGGTCGTGTCGTTCAGTTCGTACTTTACACCAGTGATTGTCAGATTGGTAATCATATCCCTCCTTCGTTATACCTACATTATACCATGTATTCGTTAAATTCGCTCACGTCCGCCCATATATGGTCGCAGCACTTCTGGCACTGTCAAACTACCGTCTTCGTTCTGGAAATTCTCCAAAATCACCACCAACGACCGCGCCAATGAAACCGCCGTACCGTTCAGGGTGTGAACTGACTCAATGCTGCCGTCCGCGCGTCGCACGCGAATGTTCAAGCCACGCGCTTGATAATCCGTACAGTTCGAACAGCTGGTCAGCTCGCGGTACGTCTCATCGACTGGTGACCAGTATTCGATGTCGTATTTTTTGGCAGCCGGCGCACCCAAGTCACCCGCCGCGATGTTTACCACATGGTACGAAATGCCGATTTGCTGCCACAGCGCTTCCTCGACGCTGAGGATTTTTTCATGAATCTCCTTGGACTGCTCCGGTAGACAAAACGCATACATTTCCAATTTGTTAAATTGGTGCACTCGGAACAATCCACGCGTATGCTTGCCGTACGTTCCCGCTTCCTTGCGGTAACATGGACTATATCCTGCGTATAACAGCGGCAAATCTTTCTCATCCAAAATTTCATCAGCGTGATAGCCCGTCAGCGGCATCTCCGCCGTCCCGATCAGCGTCAAATCCTCGCCCTCGACCACATACTCATTACTGCCCTCACCTTTTGGCGCAAAGCCAGCGCCCTCAGCTGTGCGCATATTCACCATGTGCGGCACGGTCATGAACGTAAAGTCCTGCTTTGTTACATAATCCAGCGCAAACTGCGTCACAGCATTTTCTAGCAGCGCCAAATCGCCTTTGAGGTAATAAAACTTCGCGCCAGCTACTTTTGCGCCGCGCTCAAAGTCTACCCAACCACGACTAACGGCATAGTCCAAATGATCCTTGGCGCCCGTTTTATGCTCACCGTAAGTTTTTACCTCAACCGAGTCTTCCTCACCGCCAAGCGGTACATCATCAAAGGTAATGTTTGGCACATTTTTCAGAATTACGGCTACGTTTTCCTCAGTGGATTTTAGGTAACCCTCACGCTCTGCCAACTCAATTTTCAGCTGCTTACCCTGGTCAATTAATTCCTGATCTGGACGGCCGCCTTTCATCTTGGCTGAGATTACATTTCGCTGTTCACGCAGCGCCTCAACTTGTTTTTGTAAATCGCGGCGCTCATCATCGAGCTGCAACAATGTCGCAATATCGACGGTGTATCCCTTATCATGTGCTGATTTTTGCACCAAATCAGCATTTTCTCGAATAAATTTGATGTCTAACATGCCCTCATTATATACCAATTTTGACTTAAACGTGAGAGATCATCCCAGCACCCAGTAGTGCCAGCAATATCAGCCCCAACGCAAATCGATAGATGATAAACGAGCGAAAATCATTGTTTTGGATAAATTTCAGGAGCCACGCCACTGCCACATAACCCACGCCAAATGACACCACCGTCGCGATGATGGTTGACGTCCAGCCAACGCCGCCGGAAATATGCTTGTATTTGGTCACGACTTCCAACAGCCCTGCTGCCACCAACGCTGGAATTCCCAGGAAAAAGCTCAATTTGGTCACCGTCACTCGGTCAAAACCGCGCAGCAACCCCACTGATATCGTAGCGCCAGAGCGGCTCACCCCAGGAACGAGCGACAGGCACTGACCCAAACCAATAACCAGTGTATCTCTCCACGTCGTATCCTTCTCAACGCGCTTGGTAGTAGCATACTTATCAGCCAGCCACATCACGCCACTCCAGATGATCAACGCACCCGCCACAAACCACAAACTACGCAGCACTGTTTCGATTTCATCCTTGAATACCAGTCCCACCACCGCAATTGGCACTGAACCGATGATGATCGCCCACCCATACTTGTAGTCAAATTGCCGTCGCGCTCGTTTCCACCACAAACCACGCCACCACGCGATCAACACGCGCTGAATATCCTGCCAAAAATAAATAATCGCTGCTGCTATAGCCCCGATCTGAATAATCGCCGTAAAAGCAATCAGCCCCTCGCTATCAAGGGGCATACCCATCAATTTCTCGGCAATTGTTAAGTGGCCTGTGCTAGAAATAGGCAGGAATTCGGTAATCCCCTCGATAATTCCTAGCACAATTGCTTGCCACCAACTCATATTCATAGAGCTTATTATATCAAACCGCTAGTTTTCTACAAAAATGCGCCATTGGTCCGCGATGACCCCCGGTACGGGATAACGTCATCAATATCTTGACTATACGGTTTCAGTTGCAAAGGTCCATACACGGTAACCTTTGTGATACCGCCACAGTGAACACCCCAAAAGAATGACTCATTCAAGCAAGACAGCTGTGAATCATGTTCAACATTGATCTTAAGAGTATCACCCTCTACGACAGCTTGTACTTTTGGCGCCTTACCATCTTTACGTGAGAAATATTTTACTTCAACTTTGGTTTCTTGAGATGGTATAGCCTGCCTACTAACTAAACCATTACTGGTTACATCAGCATATTTAACGCCTTCAAGGTTCTTTGGTAGCTCCACGGTCATTGTTTTTGTCAAATGTTCTTCATCCCGCGCCAGCTCTCGCAAGGTTTGCGTGCCAAAGATAGCCGAGCTTGAGATACAAAATGCTCCGATGACGGTGCTGATAATCACTGCAATCAGTGCCGTTCGCGTAAACTTCCACTTGATTGCGCTAGCCGTCAACACGCCAAACAGCGTCACCGCAGCAGCTCCGCCAACGAGTGCAGAGATCAGCAAGCCTAAAGCCCATGGCTGCGCAGCAAAACCGTCCATCCAGCTGATGACACTTGCGCCAGCAAAGAGCCCTACTGGTACAGCAACCAGCAGACCAAAGGTGATCATGATCAATACAAACGAAGTAATTATTTGTACAATTTTAATGAACGTATTTTTAACCTGCGTTTTTTTATTGTCAGTGAAAGAAAAATTTTTCAGGCTATCCAGTGTCACTTCCTCTCCCCGCATCTGTAATTTTTCAGCTGCCGTTTGCGCTTCTGGCATACTGATCCACAATACAATGTAAATCAGTAGCGAGGTACCAAAGGTGATAAATGGCGAGAAAATGAACAACAAGCGTACCCACAAAGGATTAATTCCCCAGTAGGCAGCGATCCCAGCGCACACGCCACCCAAAATTGCGTTATCCGGATCGCGCATCAATCGCTTGGTCGATTTGCTCGCGTTCGTCTCAGCTGTGTCAACCGTCTCTGGCGCTTCACCGTCAGCAAAGTCCTGCGGATCGCCCATTTGTTGCTGAACCGCCAGGACATCATCATGACTAATCACGCCATCCTTCGACACGCCGCGCTCCGCCAAAAGCTCTACCATTCGCGCCTCAATTTCTCGCATCGCCTCTGGCTCAGCGTGCATATTTTTCTGGATTGAATTAAGGTACTGTTCCAATGATTTTTTAGCATCAACCTCCACACTAAATGGCGTCTTTGCCAAATGGATTCTGGTTATTTCTTTCATCGCTTTGCTCCTTTCTCAAGATTTTTTAGCGAAGTGTTCAACATTTTTATACGATTTTTTAATTCATCTACCAGCTCTGCGCCAGTATCAGTCAGTGAATAATATTTGCGTGGTGGTCCCTGCTCGCTCTCTTGCCATTCGTGTTTGAGATAGCCATATTTTTGTAAACGGCTCAGCAGCGGATAAATCGTGCCTTCCACTACCATCAAGTCCGAATCACTCAGTTGCTTGACGATATCGCCAGTGTACTGTGGTTGCTTAGCACACACTAGCAGTACGCAGTACACCAGAAAACCTTTGCGGAGCTGAATCGCCAGGCTTTCCGCGTAAGTACTAACGTCCATGTTTTTTCTCCTCTGGCACGGTCGACTTTTCAACCCGACCGTCTTTGATGATAATTTGATGATCACATTTTTTCGCCAGATCAGCGTCATGCGTCACCACGATCAATGTTACACCCTTTTGCTTGTTATAATCAAACAGCAATTCTTCCACTTTCGCACCTGTTTCACTGTCCAAGTTACCAGTCGGTTCGTCAGCAAAAATGATTTGCGGATCACCGACAATCGCCCGGGCAATCGCCAAGCGCTGCTTCTGTCCGCCCGACAAGTCCTTAGCGCGGTTTTTTCGCTTATCATACAAATCCACCGCCTTGAGCGCCGCGTTGATTTTCTGCGCTCGTTTTTTCCGCGGCACCCGCGCAATTTCCAGCGGCAAACTGACATTATCAATCACACTCTCATTACCCTGGACAAAAAAGCTCTGGAAGATAAAGCCGATTTTCTTGGCACGAAACTCATCAACACGCTTTGACTTCAGTTGTAAAATATCTTGCCCGTCGATGATCACCTGGCCGTGTTGTGGCCGGTCCAACCCGGAAATCGCATGCATCAGCGTCGATTTTCCTGAACCAGATTTACCTAAGATTGCTACACTAGCTCCCGTTGGGATGGTCAGGCTGACATTTTTCAGCGCCGTAAATTGGTTCTTCTTTTTGCCATAAACTTTTGTCACATTTTTTAGTTCAATCATGACCTCTCTCCTATTCTGTCCTTAATGCCTCAATTGGGTCTAATTTTGTTGCCTTGCGGCTCGGCAGCCAGCCAGAAATTACTGCCATCACTACTAGTCCAAACACCAACAGCCCAATTTGCAGCGGATTGATGACCAGTAAGTTTGTCCCTGCACTTAAACCCAAGGTGCTAGTAATCACTGGGTTTAGTAACGTCACCAAACTCGCCAGCCCAACGCCAATCAAGCCGCCAAGCAAACCAACCCATGCTGCCTCATACCGGAACAACTTACCGATATCACGACCACGCATCCCCAACGCTTTCATCAAGCCAATTTGACTGGTTCGCTCCAGCACCGAAATGTACATAGTATTCACAATTCCAAACACACTAGCCAGCAGTGCCAAGCCACCAAATCCTGCCAGCGCCACCTGTGCTACATTAACCATCGTTAGTAGCGCCTTCCGAATATCCTGAATTGAGTATGCATTATAATCTTTGCCGATCACGTCTTTAGCAGTATCAACATTGCTCTCGTCATCCACCATAGCAATCGCCGTTGAGTACTGATGTGGTTGGCTCTTGTCGTGGCTAAATTCATAGATAGCCTTAGCATCAGCCGTCGAGATCCTCAGCATTGGCTCATAAAACAAAACAGTGTCTGACTTTTTGTCCACCGCCGCAATCTTGAACGACACCTCTTTGGCAACGTCTCCACCCTGCGCCGCACTGCGCACACCCAAGGTTATCGTCTGACCAATTGCCGACTGCGCATCCTTAAAGCCCAACTGCTTCACATAATCATCCGGGATGATAATCTCACCCGGCTTTGGCATGAAATCTTCCAGTGACCCCGCCGCCAATTCTGCCCGAGTTCTGTCCATTTTAACAGCCACTGTTAACGCAAATTTTTTATTATTCGCCGAGCTTTTAGCATAGGCGACACCATCAGTTGAATACGCTGGTGTTACCGTTTTTACATGCGGCGTTTGGTGAATTTTTTCTAAGTCCTTGTCATTGAGCACATATTTGCTTCGTATGGCTGATTCCTTATTTTTCCCAGCATCTTGCTCTGAATTGCCATATTCTGGCAATTGATCCTTCTTTTCAGTTTCAATTTTTTTAGCAACCATGATCACTTTTTTATCGCCAGCCGCGTCAACTATACTATTTGTGTACAGCCGACCACCCTCGCCAGCCATCAGCGCCAAACCAATCGTAAACGCCCCGACCGAAATCGCCAATGACGTCAAAATCGTCCGACCTTTTGACTGGCGAAGATTCCGTCCCGCCCGCTTGATGATATCGATTCTTCTCATACCTTGCTCCTTGTAGTTTCTTTGTACATAGTACTATGTTATACAAGGTACTATAAAATGTCAAGTACTTTTGAGTAAATAACCGCTCAAGTGACAATCTACCTCTTAGGCTTCTTCGATTTTTTATGCGACTTTTTGCTTTTCTCTTCAGCTCTGGTCTTAGCAGTGGTGTGTTTTTTAGCTTCCTTATTTATCAATTTAGCCATGTGTATTGCAGCGTCATAAAATGCCGGGTCACCCCACACCTTCGTCTTCCCGTTGCTGTCGTTGTCAACCACTGCAGAAATAACTACCTGGTGCTGCCGTACTTCAAGTATATCCCATGCCTCTTCTTGATCGGTAAAATCAATCTCCTGAGCTCCATCTACGAGGTCAAATTGTCCATCATATTGTCGACAATCCGCCACAACCCCCTGGCGCAGCCCCCCTTCATCAGCCTGAACCCATACACTCATCAATACAACAGTGCCTTTATCTGGCAGTTTATCCATGTCAAGCGGTTTCATTGATTGCCGACCGTCAACAGCCAATCTGCCAACACCACCCGCCTGCGTTTTATCAATATACAGCACTTCTTGCAATTCTGTATATGGATCGAGGTCAGGTATATACGGCGCCTCAACTGGCAATGTCTCGACCGTTATTTGCCGCAGGCGTTCAGGAACGCCATCAGCCTCATACTTCTTATTAGGCATATTATTCTCCCTGCCCACCACTACATTATCAACTACATTTAGTATACCACGCTAGAAAGCTCACCCAACCTATTCCTCGTCGTATTCGTCCTCAATTTCCTGGTCCAAAATCTCTTCAATCACGTCCTCCAGCGTGATGATACCCAGCTCCTTCTCATCATCCATCACCACAAACAAGTGATTGCGAGTTTGGATAAATCGGCTGAGTACCGTATCCAACCGTGACCGTGCGTCAATGTTATGAATCTTGTCTCGATACAATTGACTAATCGGCAGCGGCAGCTCGCGCCCCACCACATCTTTGACATATAAAATCCCTACCAGCCGCTCATCATCACGCACCGGGATCCGCGAATGGCCAGCATGTTTGATCTGTGCCAGCAGTGTCGCATCCAGCTCATCATCCAACTCCACCGTAAACACCTCATTCATCGGCGTCACCAAATCACCAGCCGTCTTCTTACTAAACTGCAGCGCTCCTGCCGCGATTCGACTTTCGTCATAATCGACTGGGCTGTCCGACCGCTCAGCATGCTCGTGAATAATCTGCTCTAGTTCTTGGTGTGAGTACAACTGCGGCGCTTCCTTGCCTATCCAGCGATTGAGCAGCTTGGACATCGGCCGGGCCAGTGGCCAAAATAGCACATAAATCACATCCAGCAACCAGAAGAAATAGCGCGTAATCTGATAGCCACGCTGCGTAAAAATCGCCTGCGGCAAAATTTCACCAAACATAGTAATGAGCAATGTGGCGATCAACCCACCGATCACACCGTTTGTCATATTACCCAGCAAAATCGACATCGCCGTATTGACGCCGACATTGCCCAGTAAAATACAAAAGATCAGATAATAGCCGTCCTTGCGGTAACGATACACCCGGGCGGCAATCGCGTCGCCCTGCCTGGCCTTGCGTCGCAAATCATCGGGCCGCGCCATCATCAGTCCAACATTCAAGCCCGAAAACGACCCCGACAGCAACAGCAGAACCGCCGCCAATGCTAACAATAAAACGTCAGGCATATGCTTACCAGCCGCCGCCTCCACCGCCGCCTCCGCCGCCACCAGCAAAACCACCACCAGTGGAACCGCCAGAGGTCGATGAGTAATCACTGGCGCTACTGGCCACGCTTGACAGACTATTCATTCCAGCTGCAAACGCCGCGGCATTGAACGCGCCCTGACCACTGTACCAATCTGGCTGCTCACCAACCTGCTCATAGTACTGACCCAGCTGCGCACTCCACTTCTTTTCCTGTCCAAACAGCACCGCATACGGCAAGACTCGCTCATACAGCTTCACCAATTGCTTCTCATTAGACGCATTAACCTGTACTTTTTCTGCACCCTCAGGACTTTGTAACATCTGTAGGCGCTCAGCTTCAGCCACGCCGATATACATTTTCAATCCGGCTAAATACCGCCTGAGCACCAAGCCTTTGTCAGTCAGCGACCAGCCAAATGACAAAACAAACACTATCCCCGCCACGAGCAGCAACATCGGCGACAATAACAACACACCGACAACACAAACCCACAGTGCCCACCTCTGTACAATTCGCTTATTCGCGAGTGTTTGCTCGCACAAACCATATTTACCACGAGCCAAATTCTTCAAGTTTGTATCATCATCTCGTGTCCGCGCCGCATATGACAAATTGTTCTGCAACTTTTTCAGATTTAGCCGCTGACCTGGCTTTGGCATTGACGAACCAAACATATCCCGAACAATCTCGGACTCTTCGGGCCTCAGCTCTTTCAAATCTTTAACGATTTCAATTTCATACTGCGCTGACCGCAAAAACGACGCCTTTTTCACTTCGTACAATTTGATGTAGTGCCGCACCGCTAAATCCAACAACTGCGCCACCTTGGCTGACCCTTTAATCGCCATGACCTCGTAATTTTTCAAAATATACGCTGAGGTCATCACACTCGCCTGGTTTGGCGGCAAATATTCTGGCGGAATCGGCTTGAGCTCACTATATCTACCAAACAGCCGTCGGTAGCGCCAGACCAACAACAACATCAATATAACTGCCAAACTACTTGCTATCGTCTGCACCGTTGCCCAAATTTTTATCAACTTTTCGCTCAACGTCTCTTGATACCCGGTAAACGTGCCGCTAGTAAAGCCAACCGCCATCGTTATGCCTTCACGGCGATTTAGGCGGCTCACATTTGTAACAATTTCACCCTTATCACCGCTGATATTACACCGTTTAGTTGAACCATGCGCACCAACATAACAAAACGCCTCACCCGCCCGCGCTGTTTGAAGTGACTCATCAAGTTTCACGGACACGCGTACATTTTCCATCGGCACGCGCCACTCATTGCCGATGACATCCCAGTAGAACTCATCGCGGCCTGTATTGTCATAGTGCTTGGTTACATCACGCTGAGTAAACTTGATGACGTAGGTTTTCTCACCCTGAACGTAAACATCTTTCTTGCCAATCCTTAGCTCATCACCATTCCAGTTATACTCCAGCGTTTTACCCTGTTCATCAGTTACCGACTGCAACGAAAAGTTTGTCGGATGATTATCATACTTCTTCACAAATATCGGCGCAATACCGTGATTTTGATTCGGCAGAAAATGAGCAGTAATCCGCCATGTTGCCACCAACGTCGAACGATTCTCGCCGTCGCGGCCCAATGAATATTCCGCGTCAAATTTGGTAATCGTAAAATTGTCCGTCTGCGCTGCAAGCGCTGCTTGGCCAGATCCAGCCAGCAGAGATCCAGCGATTAGTATCCCCAATATAAGTCGCTTCATACTCTAATTATAACAAACCCAGTCCAGGCGACAATTACAGCTTCACTTGCGGATAAATCGCCCGCGTTGTCTCGTCAATCTCATGACGCAGTTGTGGAAATGGCACACCCTCGCGGGCAGTTACGCCTTCAAAAATCCAAAATACCCGCTCAGAATATCCCC
>CAUSYU010000003.1:0-38754 GCA_963536065.1 uncultured Candidatus Saccharibacteria bacterium | reverse complement strand
TGGGCCAACCGAGCGCGTGAAGGCGAGAGATTGACTAAATAATACATTTCTGATAGAATATAAACGTGAGCGAATTACACGTGCCAGACCGCGTGCAGCTTGAGTTGCATCCGTTTTACTCCTATCCAGATTCGGCTGATTTGCTGTACGCACGCCTTGGTGTTGCCACGGCGGTTGATCTTCGTGGTGATGCATTATATGTCAGGGCAGGTGTCGGTGATAGTAAGGATCACGATAAACTAGCTGGCAAGGTTGATCCAGATAGTGATAAAAATATAGCGCTACCATCTGAGATGTATGCAAAGCAGGGAATAGTGACTACATGGTATTATCCTAACATGGGAGACAGGCTTGAAGGGCTGGCTGGTCCAATGGTGAAGGAAGGTCTTAATCCAGAGGCTAAACTGACATGGGAAGAGACGAAAAAATGTTTAAGGATGGCGGCACTGGCGATTGGTTTGTTTATGATTAAGCCGCCGTCCGATGTAGTAGAACGGACAGATCTCCATGCTATTGATGTTAGTAAAGAAGATTTAACTGCAGCAAAAGAGCAATTTGGTAGGCGTATAATCTCAACTTAGCTGGCGGTGCCTAGTAAAAATTGCTATACTAGGGCAATGGAAGAAGTGAGGGAAACGACTGATATTTTTTTGTGGGCGAATCAAACTGACGCAAAAAAGAATGATTTACAGATAGAGCTGTTTTTATTTAATAAAAATTACACGCCGTATTTCATGCCCCTGAAAGGCGATGTCGAGCAGCAGCTGCGACCACTATTTTTGTTTGATTATATCAATCAAGTCAATTTGGGCGCGGGCACTGGCCTTAGCGTGCGGGATTATGAGTTGAGTGAAGCAGAAGATAACGTACTGCTGCGAACAGACCTCGCCAAGGTTGGCCGAGCGGAAACCTTGATTCATTTGATTGAGCACGAGCGTGATGACATCGTGGAGTTTTCGGAAATTGAGCATGAGTTCAAGCGAATGAAAGGCGTACTGGCACGGTTTACTGATCCGAATGATCCAGAAAAAATCTTTTACACCGCCAAGTTAATTCAGCAGGGACAGACGCTCAAAAGTGCACTAGCGTGGGAGTTTTCTGACGGCAAGTTTGGTGCGTTTAAGGCGGAGGTCGGTTTTAAGGTGCCGGATGATAACCAGGTGCTGATCATCGGTCAGGATATTTTTGCCTTTAATCCTTCGAAATTTGAGCGGATGTTTGGCTATGAGTACAAGAAGCAGGTGATTGCCGATAAGAAAGTGGCGGAAATTGAAAAGCAATATAGGCTAAGTTTCCCCGAGGGCTTGGACCTGAATGCACTGGTCAAGGAACGCAAAAAGACCATCAATAAACTACAGAAATTGGAGATCGGTGAGGTCAAGCAAGAGCAGGTACTGGATTATGCTGATGAGATGCAGCTGGAGCTGATGAGTGATGATAACGGTGCGATTATCATTATGGATGGTAATGATCTGGATATGTTCGTAAACCTGATCAACGAGGACTATATTGAGAGCAAAATTACCGGCAAGCGCTACGAAATTAAATCAAAAAAACTGTTGGGCGAGCCAGAAGGCGAACCGCCACGAGGTTAAGTATGGATCAAGAATTAGCGCTGGCGATTTTGATGAGCGGTCGGTCGGCGCTACTAACAGGCGCGGCTGGGACAGGCAAGACGCACCTGTTGAATACTTTTATTGCACAGGCGCGTGACCAGGGTAAAAAGGTGTCGGTAACAGCGACGACGGGGCTGGCGGCGACGCACTTGGGCGGCAATACCATTCACAGTTGGAGCGGCATTGGCGTTAGCGATCACCTCGCGAACAACTTTTTTGATCGGCTGTCAAAAACGCGACGTGAGGTGATTATGAAGACTGATGTGTTGGTGATTGACGAGATTTCTATGTTGCATGATTTTCGGCTGGACATAGTCGATCGGGTGCTGCGCGGCGTCAGGGAAAACGACCAGCCGTTTGGTGGTGTGCAGCTGGTGATGAGTGGCGATTTTTTCCAATTGCCGCCGATCAATCGTCCGGGCGAGCAGGGCGGCGGTTTTGTGGTGTATTCGGAAGCGTGGCAGGAATTGCAGCCGGCGGTGCTGTATCTGGAGCGGCAATATCGGCAAAATGACGAGCATCTCCTGGAGATTTTGACGGCGCTGAGGAACGACGATATTAGGCGGCATCATGCTGAGATGTTGCTGGCGCGAACGGAAGTTCAGCCGCCCGACGGTGATATCACCGAACTACACACCGTCAATGTTGATGTTGACGCCATTAACACCCAGAAGCTGGCGGAACTGGCGGGCGAGGAGCGAAGGTATCAGCAGACAACGACGGGTTCAAAGGTGTATGTCGAGAATCTGCAGCGGTCGGTACTGGCGCCGAGTGAGTTGACGTTAAAATTGGGCGCGTTGGTGATGGCCGTGAAAAATTCGCCGCAGAAATTGTACGCCAATGGTAGCATCGGCACGGTAGTGGATTTTGAGCCGCTGACCGATTATCCGATTGTGGAGTTTCGTAATGGCCGGCAGGTGACGATGCTGCCAGATGTCTGGGAGCTGCGTGACGGCGAACGCAAGCGGGCGAGTATCTCGCAGGTGCCGCTGCGGCTGGCGTGGGCCATCACGGTGCATAAAAGCCAGGGTATGACCTTGGATGCGGCTCGGATTGACCTGAGAAAGGCGTTTGTTGAGGGCATGGGCTACGTGGCCTTGAGCCGGGTGCGGGATTTGGATAATTTATATTTGTATGGAATTAATCGTAAGGCGCTGGAAATTTCACCGGATGCATTGGCAATTGATGAGGTGTTGCAGCGGGCAAGTAATGAAGCAGCCAGGCACTATCGTCCAATACTGGAGGATATGAAGCGAAAACAGTCAGCGCCGAAAAAATCAGGCAGGAAATCTCAGTCTGGCAGCTGGCAGCAAAAAATTGCCAAAATGCGCGAAACCTATCCCAAAGCATATATGCCATGGGAAAAAGCCGATGACGACATTCTCAAACAGGAGTTTCTACAGGGCGCAACCATCCAGCAACTTAGTCAAAGACTTGGTCGCCATGAAGGCTCAATTCGCATGCGACTACAGAAGCATTTTAGGGAGGATATCGTAGCGTAAGCAGAGTATACGGTATAATGATAGATATGACGGAGACAAAACGATCGAATCCAAGCTTTCCAAAACGATTTTTATGGGGTGCGGCTATTTCGGCGCACCAGACGGAAGGAGGCTTGAACAATCAGTGGACCGCCTGGGAACTGGAAAATGCTAAAACGTTGGCCACGCAGGCGCCATACAGTTTTGGGCGGACTGCCATGTGGTCACATGTGGAAAAAGAGGCTACCAATCCTGACAATTATGTTTCAGGCACCGGAGTTGAACATTATTCGCGGTATGAAGAAGACTTTCAGTTGTTGGAGCAAATGGGACTTAATTCATTTCGGTTTGGAATCGAATGGGCTCGTGTGGAGCCAGAAGAGGGTGCTTGGGATGCGTCGGTGATTGATCATTATCGCACCTATTTGAAACGGTTGAAAGAATTGGAAATCACCCCTGTGGTAACGCTGTTTCATTTTACCTTGCCAGTTTGGTTTGCCGAGAAAGGTGGCTTTGAGAGGCGAAGTAATGTAGCTTATTTTGTCCGATTTGTGGAAAAGATTTTCGATGAGCTGGGTCGTGATCTGGAGTGGGTTATTAGTATCAATGAGCCGCTGGTATATGTCGGGGAAAGTTATTTTCAGGGGGTGTGGCCACCAAATCAAACTAAAAAATTACTTGGATTTAAGGTGTTGATGAATCTGATACGGGCGCACAAACAGGTCTACAAGCTTGCGTGCAAAAATCGCCGCCACAAGGTGTCGATGGCGCATAATTTATCGTACATTTACGCTGGGGACGACGCTTGGGTGTCGCGGCTGAGTGCCCGAGTGGCTGACTACTTTATCAATCAGTGGATCGTTCGGCGAGTACGTAAGCATAGTAATTTTCTGGCGGTCAATTATTACTTTGCGCAACGGTTTTTTGGGTATCGAGTGCA
This sequence comes from uncultured Candidatus Saccharibacteria bacterium, assembly GCA_963536065.1. GTDB lineage: Bacteria > Patescibacteriota > Saccharimonadia > Saccharimonadales > Saccharimonadaceae > Nanosynbacter. The sequence continues at coordinate 34,717 of CAUSYU010000003.1, read as the reverse complement.
TAATTCTGAGAAAAACCCAGAAAGTGACTTGGGCTGGGACATGCAGCCAGACAAATTGTATGAGCTGCTAGTCGAAACGTACAAAAAGCACCAATTGCCAATTTTTATCACAGAGAATGGGTTGGCTGATGCGACAGATCAACACCGTAAATGGTGGCTGATGGAAACGATTCGGGCTATGGACAGGGCGCTCAAAGAAGACGTCAAAATCATCGGCTATCTGCACTGGAGTTTACTCGATAACTTTGAGTGGGATAAGGGATACTGGCCGAAGTTTGGTCTGGTAAAAGTTGACAGAAGGACCATGGAACGCACGCTGCGAGCAAGTGGTAAATGGTATGGTATGGTCGTGAAGCGATTGCGATCGTAGTGTTCAGCTAGCTACACAGTACACTAGACTTTTCCACAATTTTGTGGAAAAGTTTTCGTTTGGGGATAAAATGGGTAAAAAGTACTAAAAAAGACTTGCAAGTGGGTAGTTGTGGGTAGTATTATGAAGTCAGTGGTAACGGCAACGAGCCGTTGAACAATAACAAACAACCACTAACATTAAAAAATCAATCTAATTCCGTCAGGGAAGGAGCCTCAGTGCAAGTAGATTACTTTGAGCGAAAGCTGGACGACAAGCGTCGTTTGACGATGCCGGCTGAACTCAGAGAGGAATTTGCGTCTGGTGTGGTCCTGACCAGAGGGTTTGGCAAATATCTCCATCTCTATCCGCGGCGTGTCTGGGATAAAGAAGTCGAGAGCGCTTTGCAGGGTAGTATCCTGGATGAGCGAATTGCCGACCTGAACGTTAAGTTCCGACGGGGTAAAACGGCATCCACGCTTGACCAAAAACAAGGTCGGGTGACAGTAGAACAGCATTTGCTGGACTATGCTGGCATTGATCGGGAAATTGTGGCGGTTCGCGCCGGAGCATATTTCCGAGTGATGGCAGCCGATGCAGTCGACGCGGATTGATGAATTGTACGCACATTAACAATTAGGAAACCTCTCGAGATCAACTACCTGGGTATTTGAGAAGAGCACTCGTGGCTATTTGCTCCACAATAAAAACGGCAATGCACCTTCCTTAAAACACCTCCCAAAAAAACTCCACCTCACACATAAGTCTCTTTTGGAAAACACGCTTTTCCTCTCTTAAAGACATAAAAAACAAACACAAAACAAACACAAAAGCTCAAATTAAATATCCAGATAGGTGATCTCGAGCATTATTCCGTTATAATGGAGTAATGATGAGTATTAAAGAACATCCACCACAGCCGGATTTGTCGAATGACGCTCCGGTTCATGTTCCCGTACTCTTAGAGGAGACCGTGCGTGCGCTCGCCCCTCGTCGGGGTGAAGCGTACCTTGATTTGACTGCTGGATATGGCGGTCATGCGCGGGAGATTCTCAAGAGGACAGATAACTATTTGAACGCTGTATTGGTTGATCGCGATAGTAACGCGATTCGAACATTAGGCGATTTGACAGAAAAAGGTGTCGAATTGATGCATCAAGATTTTGCGTCAGCGGCACGTGATTTGGTCAAGCTTGGGCGAAAATTTGACGTGATTTTGGCTGATTTGGGGGTGTCGTCACCGCAGCTTGACAGAGCAGAGAGGGGTTTTTCATTTCGTTTTGATGGTCCATTGGATATGAGGATGGACGATACGACGGAGATGACAGCAGCTGATATCATCAATCATGCTTCAGTGGATGAGTTGGTTCGGCTGATAACCCTGTACGGCGAGGAGACTCGTTCGCGCGCTATGCATATTGCGAAAGCGATTGTAGCGCATCGTCCGATGACGCGAACGTCTGAGCTAGCTGAGATGATTGAGCGAACCGTTGGTCGCGGTGGCCTAAAAAGACATCCAGCGACTCGCACTTTTCAAGCCCTCAGAATTGAAGTTAACCAAGAACTTCAGCAGGTAAGAGATGTATTGCCATTATTGCCTCATCTGCTCAATCCAGGTGGACGCGTTGGCATCATTAGCTTTCACAGTCTGGAAGATCGATTGGTTAAACGGTTTTTCAAGGAACAATCAGAAGCGGGGTATGAAGCCGAACTAATGATTCCTGATAAAAAAGTAATTCTAGGGACTGCAGATGTTCACAATCCGCGCAGTCGAAGTGCCAAGCTTCGCTGGGCCGTAAAAACATAACACAAAAAGGAGGCAATTATGCCAGTACACATCAAAGTTCAGTTCCAAGACGCAGACCACTCCGAGAGCGTTGCTGTTCGCCGCGGCTAATCAGTCGTTCGTAGAATAGCTGACGCACTATCCGGACAGTGTATCAGTCGATGATCTGGTCCGTCCTTGTGTTTTGAGACGGGCCAGGTTATCTTGGAATGTCACAATTTTAGAGAAATTATATAACAACATAACATAGAAAACAGAATGTACGCACGATCCACCACTTTCACACCTCGACGGCAGCAACAGATGCGCCGCAATCAAAATGCAACTCGTTTTCGGTCTAATGTCAAACTCGGCCCAGTGGCCCATACAGTGCTGGTTGCGCTGATGGTTGCTGTGCTTGGCTTGATTTACTTGACGCAGGCGACTAAAACGTCCGCGTACAGTAAAGAGTCTCAAGGCTTGGATAAACAAATTAGTGAACTTCATGCTAAAAAGTCTGAACTTGAGGTGCAAAATGCTCGATTGACGGCTCTTGATAAAGTGAAAAATAGCAACGTGGCATCAGCCATGAGCAAGCCGTCACAAACTGATTACGCTAATTAGATAAAAGTGGTATAATTTAAGAAGCACTATGAAGGGGCGACTTGCGCAATCACGAACGAGTCTACTCGCCATTATTCTGCTGGGGATAATGGCAGTTTTTGTGTTGAGACTATTTCAATTGCAGGTACTGCAGCACGGTAAATATGTTGAACTAGCAGCGCGCAATCAGCAGCGCACGTTGGTGATTCCGGCCACGCGGGGCGAAATTTACATGATGGACGGCAAGACGCCGGCTCCGGTGGTGCTGAATCGCATGATATTTAATGTGGTGGCTGATCCACAAACCGTCTCTGACGGTCAGCGCCATGAGATCATTCAAGCACTGCGCCAGACGGCTGGCGATAAGCTCATGGAAAATGCCGAGGGGCGACTTGCTAACAAAAAATCGCGCTATGAGGTTTTGGCTCGGGGTTTGACGCTAGACCAGGCTGAGCAGATGAAGAAGAAGGATTTTTCAGGCGTATTGTACCAGCTCAATTCGGTTCGGAATTATCCAGAAGGAGCTCTGGGCGCACAGGTATTGGGCTTTGTCAATGCGAATGGTGAAGGTCAGTATGGCGTAGAGGGCGCGTTGGACAAGCGACTCAAAGGTAGTGATGGGCTGCTACGAGCGGTGACTGACGTGCGGAATGTGCCGCTGATGATAGGTAAGAATGACGTGAATATTGAGGCGAAAGCAGGTGAGGATTTGGTGTTGTCAATTGACCGCAATGTTCAGAGTTATGCCGAAGAAGCCCTCAAACGCGGCCTACAAAAAGCTGGCGGTACCGAAGGTAGTGTGGTGGTGATGAATCCAAACAATGGCCGAGTGTTGGCTATGGCGAATTATCCAACGTTCAATCCTGCCGAGTATAACAAGGTTCAAAATGCTGCTGCGTTCATCAACGCCGCGACCATGACGCCGCAAGAACCGGGGTCAATCATGAAATCATTTACCATGGCGATGGGAATTGATAAGGGTGTGATTACGCCAAATACCACCTATCAAAACACTGATTGTACCCAAGTCGGTGACCGTAAAATTTGTAATGCAGTGCGCGGTTTGACCGGCACGACCACCATGCAGCAAGCGCTAAACAACTCTCACAACGTTGGTACGGTGACGGTTGGGCGAAAACTAGGCGATGGCTCGTACATCAATAACGCCGCACGACAGACGATTTATCAATATTTCCATGATAAATATGGTTTTGGTGAGAAAACAGGAATTGAGCTTGCAGAAGCGCAAGGGTTGATCACTAGTCCGACTGAACAAGAGGGAAATGAAGTTCGGTACGCAAACATGACGTTCGGTCAGGGAATAAATTTGACGCCAATTCAAGTTACCTCGGCGTTTTGCTCAATCATCAACGGGGGAGTGTACTACCGTCCAACGGTTATCGCTGGGGTGAAAAAGGGCGATGCTGTCGAGTGGTCAAAACCGCAGCCACTGCGTCATACTGTGAGTGCGGAGACGTCTACTCAGATGCGCACGATGCTAGATACGGCGCGTCATTCGTTCTATGTCGGCAAAGATGACAAGCCGGGCTATCTTATCGGTGGTAAAACAGGTACGGTGGAGTTGTTGGTGAATGGTGCATATAGCATGAAAGAAACAGCTGGTACCTATGTTGGTTTTGGTGGCACAGATAAGCCGGAATATGTCATAATGATAAGGGTATCGGCACCAAATAAACATGTTGCACTTGAAGGTAGTGTGCATGCGTCGCCAATTTTTACTGATATTTCGAACTGGATGATTGAGTATTTGAAATTATCACCGAGGAGATCCTAAATGAAAAGCTATATACAAACGGTAACAAACGAAATGACCTATATCTTTGTGTTGAGTCTAGCAGCGTTCCTACTGGCAATGTTTTTGACGCCAATTTATACGTTCTTTGCCTATAGATATCAGTTCTGGAAACGACAACGCACTTCTGCGGTGACTGGCGAGAAGCTGCAGGTGTTTGATAAACTTCACGAGGAGAAATTGCGTCGCCATATCCCTACGATGGCTGGCATCATTGGTGTAGTTTCCATCGTCTTGATCACGCTGTTATTTAACCTGGACCGCCGGCAAACATGGTTGCCGTTGGCAGCTTTTGTTGGTGGCGCAGCTGTGGGGCTGATCGATGATTACTTGAATATCTTCGGTAGTAACAAAAAAGACGCTGGCATGCGGGCGCCAGTTAAGTTTGCACTGATCACGCTGATTGGTTTGGTGCTTGGGTGGTTCTTCTTTGCTAAATTGGGCGTTAGTAGTTTTCATGTACCGTTTTATGGTGATCTATCGGTCGGCTGGCTGATCATACCATTGTTCGCGTTTGCTGTCGTCGCGACGGGTAATGCGGTTAATATTTCAGATGGCCTGGATGGCCTGGCGGGCGGGCTGTTGGCTATCAGCTTTGTGATGTTTGGCGTGATTGCGCTGTTGCAGGGAAACTTCTTGCTGGCTGGTTTCTGTTTTACGGTGGTTGGCGCATTGCTCAGCTACCTATGGTTCAATATCTATCCAGCCAGGTTCTTTATGGGCGATGTAGGTGCTTTTGCCTATGGAGCAAGCCTGGGTGTAGTGGCGATGCTGACGAACTCATTATTGCTTCTGCCGATCATCGGTTTGTTATTTGTGGTCGAAGCAGGTTCTAGCGCGTTACAAATTGCCAGCAAGCGATTGTTTGGCCGAAAAATCTTCAAATCTGCACCAATTCATCATCACTTGGAAGCTAGCGGCTGGCCAGAGACCAAGATTACCATGCGCTTTTGGGTAATTGGCTGCGTGATGGCATTCATCGGTTTTCTTGTAGCCTTGGCAGGAGGGAATATTGCGTAATACTATGCCTAGTGTGCCAGCCGGGACGATTCGTAAGCATCGGCCGGTTTATCAGGTGGCGTTATATGTCAGCCTGTTGTTGCTGTTGGGTTTGGTGGTGATGTATGCTTTGGGACCGCAACGAGCCAATGTTATGAATTTTGCATACGGCACGAACTACAGCGATATGTTTTTCTTTAACAAGCAGCTTATCTCCGTTGTGATTTCCTTTGCAGCGTTTGCTGCGTGTGCTATTATTCCATATAAAATTTTCACTGAAAAATACGCAAATTGGCTATTTGTTGGTGGCTTGTTTTTCTGTTTTTTGCTAGTGGCGTTGGGTATGCTGGGCGTTTCGTTTGCACAGGAAACCAATGGTGCGTATCGCTGGTTTTACCTCGGCGGGCTGGGAAGTTTTCAGCCGGCTGAATTGTTAAAATTTGGTATCTTAGTGTTTATCGCTGGATTTTTAGGTAAACGTATGCGACAAGGCAAAATCAACGACGTGGAGGAGACGCTCATCCCGCTCGGTATTGCAGCAGCGATAGCCATGTTCATCGTGGTAGTGCTACAAAAGGACCTGGGAACTGGATTGGCGTTGGTCGCCATCGTCTTGTCTATGTTGGTGGTCTCAGGTATGCGGTCAGATATTCTCTGGAAAATAGTGGGCGTTCTGTTGGCGGCGGGCGTCATGCTCATCCTCATCGCGCCGCACCGCTTGGAGCGTGTTATGACGTTCTTTCAGGGTGATCACTCGAACACGTCGTCCATGGACAGTAGCAGCAACACTTATCACGTGCAGCAGGCACGTATCGCCATCGGTTCGGGCGGCATCTTAGGGCTAGGCATCGGAAAGAGTGTGCAGGTGTCGGGCTATTTGCCCGAAGCCATCAACGACTCAATTTTTGCCATCATGGGTGAGACATTTGGTTTTGTTGGACTACTGATCATTTTGGGTCTATTTACGGCTTTACTGCTTGGTATTTTGCACATTGCTGCGCGACTGCCTGACCCGAGGCTTCGATTAGTGGCAGCTGGTGTGTTTGGTTGGGTTGCTTCTCACGTGATATTGAATGTGGCAGCTATGACGGGGGTGGCGCCATTGACTGGTATCCCATTGCCGCTACTGAGTTATGGTGGAACCAGCATGCTGTTCATCGCTGCGGCCCTTGGATTAGTTTTTCAGCTGTCTTGCTATACATCGCACAAGCCATTAACAGAAGGGAAGGATAGCCATGCGGATCTTAGCGGTCGGCGGCGGTTCGGGCGGACACGTTACGCCCGTGGTCGCCGTGTTTAAGGAGTTAAAGAATAGGGGAGAGCACGAGTTACAATTTTGGTGCGACCGTAAGTTTGGACCAACGGCGAAGAAGGTGGTTGCAGAATCCGGCTATGATATTCCAGTTTCATTCATCACTGCTGGCAAATTACGTCGCTATCACGGTGAGAGCAAATTGCAACATTTAGCGCCCTCAATCCTATTTCCTAACTTGTACGACTTGTGCAAGGTTATCGTCGGCTTTGTACAGAGCTTTTGCAAGCTGCTGATGTGGCGCCCTGACGTCATCTTCATCAAAGGCGGCTATGTTTGTCTGCCAGTTGGTTATGCTGCGCGATTACTGAGAATCCCATTGGTATTGCATGACTCTGACGCTCATCCAGGGTTGACTAACAGGCTGCTGTCGCCATTTGCTAAGCGCATTGGTACGGGCGCACCGCTCGAGTATTATCACTATTCTCCTCAGATAGCAAAGTATGTTGGGGTGCCAATTTCAGATAAGTTTCGGTCATATACTGACGCGGAAAAGCGAGGCATCAAGGCACAGTTAGGGTTTGACCCGTCACGGCCATTGGTTGTTGTTACTGGTGGCGGGCTGGGTGCTGTGCGCATCAACAACGCTGTGGCGAAGAATCGTGATAGACTTCTAGAGACCGCTTCGGTGTTCTTGATATCAGGACAACATCAGTACAACGAGCTGAGTAAAACTTTGGACCGTCGTGATGGTTGGCGCTTGGAATCGTTTTTGCACGGACCACAAATGGCGCAGGCATTAGCGGCTGCGGATGTGGTCGTCGCGCGAGCTGGGGCAACAACACTGTTAGAGTTGGCGGCGCTGGGTATGCCGACGGTTATCATCCCAAATGGTAGGTTGACGGCTGGCCATCAATTGAAAAATGCCAAGGTGTATCAAGACGCCTTGGCTGCGGTGATTGTGAACGAAGATCAACTAGATAAGAACCCTGATTTACTGGGCGATACGCTGATCAAACTACTCAGATCCCCGAAGATTCGTCATGATTTGGGTAATAATTTCCTCAAATTCGCTAAACCGCATGCTGCTGGTGATATGGCTGAAATGATCCTGGAAGCTGCTGGTAAACAGGGGAGGCGACAGTAGATGTCACTGCTTGGCAGGAAAAAAGCAAAACAGCGATCACCGGCCAACAATGGCCCGCGTCGAATGCGTGATGATATTATCAAAGAATCGTCCGCCTTCCAGCTCAACCGTACCATCAGTAGCTTTCGAAAGCAGCAAGATGAAGTCTCTGAGCGAACCATCCATCATAAACGTCAGGATCTACAAAAAGCTTTCATGCAGCGGATAAGTATGATATTAGCTGCTTTGGTGGTGTTGATTTTATTGTCTTTCCAGCTGTCGCTATCAATCTCCATACAAACGCCTGATACAGCCAGTGGTCAGCAAGCTGCGACCTATAAGAAGGTCTTAACTGATTATTATGCTTCACGCCCTGCTGAGCGATTCAAGCCATTCCTTAACCAAGACGCATTGCATCAATATTTCCTTTCTCACGCGCCAGAGGTCAAAACCGTGCGCATAGAGACATTTGGCGCTGGTATGGCGACTGCCAAGCTCACGTTTCGTCAGCCGCTTGCACAGTGGTCATCTGGTGAAAGGACATATTTTGTTGATGAATCAGGCGTGACCTTTGAACGTAATTATTTTGCACCACCAAAGCTGACTGTTAAAGACCAAAGTGGCGCACCGCTCTCCGGCGGGCAAGAGGTGGTCAATCAACGTTTTTTGAGCTTTTTGGGGCAGGCTGTTTCGCAATTTACCAAGAACAAGCTATCCGTTTCAGAGATTATCTTGCCGCAAGATACCGTTCGTCAAGTGCTGTTCTTGATTGAGGGCAAGGGCTATGCAGTCAAGATGACCGTCGACAGGGCAGCAGTGGCACAAGTTGAGCAAGCCATTAAAGCTATGCGCTTCATCGACGAGAGGCGACTGCGACCAGAATATCTCGACGTGCGGGTAGACCAACGAGTTTTTTATAAATAGGGGATATAGGTTAGTGAAGTGGGGTATCACCCAACCTGACGTTTTGTTCTCTTTTTGTTCTAAAATGAGAATAGTAAAAATATATATTACAATATGCAAAAACCAAAAAGTCAAATATAGGCGGTCCGCAAAAAACAGAGCGGGGGAATAAAAAAGAAAAAAGTCAAATACAGGTCGATCATCCAAGATGTTGCAATGTGGAAAACTTATCACGGTATAATGTAGTAAATACTACGTTAGGTGCTTATAGTTCTGCTGTATGAGTTCTTTCAGAAACCATACAAGCGGTGTGGTATATACTTATATTTCAAGACACAGTGTGTGATGAGTAATGATAAGAGCAAAAGTTACAATTTGTTCGCGCAGTAGAAGATGGTAGACTCCAAAGCCCCTGTTTAGTTAGCTCGGATATATCCTTATATGGCTATATGTGCCGCACTCATTATCATACATGGTTATCTCCTATACATTTCGTAAAACATACATTGTGCGACATTAAGAATATTTCTCTTTTATGAATACACACTCATTGATTTTGATATGTTACAATTGGATTTTAGTTGCCTGTGCTGTTTGGTCGGTTAAAAATTACTTAGCTTGCCCTTTGCTATATGTCTGTCGATCATTTTGTCTATATCGTGAATTTCTAGCTTCTGGGTCTTGAGCCTTGAGGCTCCTTGTTTACCGAGCCATAGCAATATATCAGGATGTTATGGCTATGTGCTGGCGTATGGTATATGCTAATATTTTAAGTTCCCTTTTTGTTCTATAATTCTTTAGTGACCAACGCATGTGGGGTTTGACGGAAGGCGAGGTTGGTGCCGTGTCAGCTGGGCAGGGATCACTTCTCTGCCGCCTTAGATACGGTTGCTGTTTTTGCTGGATGATATTATCATAGGGATATGAGAGTTATTTCACCTGACAATAGGGGTTTGCACGAGATAGTACCGTCGGTAGATTTGTTTTTAGCGGGAGGTATTACCAATTGCCCAGACTGGCAAGCGGAGGCGCTCGCGCTGCTACGCGATCAAGATATAGCAGTGGCCAATCCACGTCGTAAGAGAGCACTAGCCCTTCAAGGCAAAGGGGCGATGCATCAGATAGAGTGGGAGTATGAATACCTCAGGCGGGCGCGAGTGGTGTTGTTTTGGTTTCCGAAGGAATCCCTCTGCCCCATCGCGCTGTTTGAGCTAGGTAAGGAGCTTGAGAGCGGATCGCGCGTAGTGATTGGTGTGCATCCAGAGTATGAACGGCGGTTTGACATCATCACACAGGTGCGTTGTTATGATCCTGATTTTCCAATATATAGTGAGCTTGCTGATGTAGTGCAAGCTGCTGTGGGTGCGCTTAGTATTTGATAAAATGACATCAACCGCATAGCTGGACAGCGTTATAGTTCCCTAACAATTTAGATATTGGTATAATCCTTACTTAAGGGACTGTAAAACTATTGTAGCTGAAGGTGGGCTATTGTAATGGTTTGTTTTACGCAGCACTCTTCTTCCGCCTACGTCGCCGCTTTTTTGGTGCGGTGGTAGCAGTTGAGTCAGCTGTGGTGTTTGCACTATTGCCGCGAATCTGCAAAACGACTTCATTATTGTTCGGGGCTGGTTGCGGCTTAACTGGTCGAGGATTAGTGGCTATGGCAGGCTGCTGAGCTGGCTGTCTGGTGATTGGCTGAGCGGCGGGCCGAGGCGCCTGCTTCTGCGGCTGTGGTTGCGGCATGATGGCAGCGTTGATTTCTTTTTCGACGTCCTCCCTGCTTCGTGAGTACATGCGTCGTGAATGTTCAATGATGTGCAAGGTGTTATCGGCCTGGCTCGGTGGTAGCTCGAGAGTGCGTGCGGAAAAGGCTGGTGTCTTCTCTCCCCCGATGACCATGTTGATGACAAAGTTACGATTGTGCATCTGCAAGAGGTCGACGGCTTCAAAATTCGGCTCAAATTGTTTGGCGAGAATTGGTGCGTCATCAGCAGACACACGGAACGATATCATGGTGCCGACGTTGCCAAAGACTGCGTCACGCACGGTTTCATTCATCTGTGAGATGTACTGGTTGGCGACGGTCAGGTTGAGGCCGTATTTGCGGGCTTCGGACAGGATGGTAGCAAATGAGTCAGTGGCAAAGTTCTGGAACTCGTCAACGTAAAGGTAAAATGGACGGCGGTCACGGATGTCTGGGATGTCAGAGCGGCTCATGGCGGCCAGCTGGATCTTGGTGACTAGGAAGGAACCGAGGATGGCAGCATTGTCTTCGCCGATGAGACCTTTTGACAAATTGACGATGAGAATCTTGCCTTCATCCATGATTTGGCGGATGTTGAAGGTGGATTTGGGCTGGCCGATAATGTTACGGATGATTGGGTTGGCGGTAAAGGCGCCAACCTTGTTGAGGACTGGCGCGACCGCCTCGGCGACGAACTTGTCGTTCCAGCTGGCGAATTCGACGTTCCAGAACTGCAAGACCACGGTGTCGTGGCAATAGCCCAGCGTTTCTTTGCGGAAATTTTTATCAGTTAGCATGCGGGTGATGTCGAGCATGGTCGTCTCTGGCCGGTCGAGCAGCGCCAGGATGGTGTAGCGCAAAATATACTCCAGTCGCGGTCCCCAACTCTCGCCGAACATGCGCTTCAGAACGCCGATGACCTCTGATGAGATGTTAGTTTTTTGGTTCGGGTTGGTGACTTCCAGCGGGTTGAAGCCGAGTGGATAGGCGGTGTCGGCCGGGTTGAAATAGACGACGTCGTTCAGGCGTGAGCCGGGGATAAATTTCATGTTGTTGATGGCGAAGTCGCCGTGCGGGTCGATGATGGCGTAGCCTTGGTTGTGAAAGATGTCGCTGAGCGCGAATAATTCGAGCAACCCAGACTTACCTGCTCCGGTCTGACCGATGATGTAAACGTGGCGCGAGCGGTCGTAGCGCAGCATGCCGAATTGGTGGTTGATGCCGCGGAAATTGGTCACACCAAAGGCGGAAATCTGGTCGTCATTGGTGTCGCTGCCGGTCAGAACAGGCAGCTTGGATGGCGGTTCGGCGGTTTTAGCACTGGCCCAGACGATGTTTGGCGTCTCGACGTTAGTGTGTGGCAAGTGGAAGACAGAGGCCAGCTCTTCGATATTGAGGATGAAGCCTTCGCCAAAAAATGCACGACGACGATATTTTTCTAAAAATTCTTTGCCGTAGGCGGCTTTGATGGGCTTAAAGCCGTTTAGGTTTGTAGAATTAAACTGTTTGAAAGTCCCCACCAAGGCTTGCATGCGCAGCTTGGCGTTGGTTTGGTTCTCTCCCAGATATGCTAAGCGGATTTTTACTTCGTAGCCCAGTTTGGTGGCTTTCTTTTCAGCTTCAGCGATGCGAGTTTTATTGCGCTCAGATATTTCTGGACCCTTGCCGCCAGCCAATCCTTCCTCTGGTGGTCGCCACAAAGCAGCGAACAAACCACCGAGCCACCGCATGCTACCACCAACACTTGGTAGGATGCTGGCAGAGCCTTCACGCAGGCGTGATATCCAGTGGTCAGCTTCGATTTGCCATGAGTCCTCAACTGGTTTAGCCAGCACCTGAATCCACAATTCCTCACCTGTTGACTCTAGCTTTGCCAATGTTCCCGTGATGCCAGCCAGCGGGTCAACTTCAAAGGTTTGGAATGTTTTGATTGGTAAAAATTCAGACGCCGTCAAAGTCATCTCAGTAGTGTACGTTACTGAATGATCACGTTCGTGCTCGGTATAATCTTCACTAGCCTGGTGAATTTGGACGGTTGGGTATTGGGCATAGATTTGCCCTTCGACGAAGCTTTGCAGAGACCGCGGTGTCCAGACATAGAACCGGATTTGCCCATTGACCGAAGCCACTTCAAAGCTCAAATGTTCCTGCGCTCCCCTGCTTAGTTTGAGCTCGCGTTTATCACGCAGGATGCCGTGCAGGCTGGCGAATAATTGCTCAGCAGCAAGCTCTTTCTTATCATTGGTTTTTGGAATCTCCAAAATGAGCAAAACGTTGTCGCTCGAGATAAATTCATTGAGCTGTTGATAATTGCGCCACGTCAAAAAAGATAACAAAATAACCAGCGGCAACCAAACATACCACTGCATCAATAACGTTATAGTCCAGGAAAATATTTCCATGCTATTAAATTATCCCATATTTGATGCAACAATACAATCAGGCTTGTTGCTGTTCAAACACGTAAGTGGCTTTGGCGACACGCTTGAACTGTGACTTTGACTGTAGGTTCAATAAAATAGTCGTTTCTTTGACTTGGCGTTTGTCTAAAACTCGTTTGATGATCTCGTCGCGGTGCAGCGGTTCGTCAGCTTCTTTGAGGATGTCGGTGATGATATCAGCAACGGTGCCGCGGCTGTAGCCCCATGAGTCCAGCGCATAGATACCGCGACCGATCAGGACGAAGCGGCTGTCTTTGATGAGTTCATTGTGAATCGCTTGCGTGGTGACGTTTTTGCGCTTAAAATCGCTATCTTTGATGGCCTTGGCGATCTCTGAAAAGTGCATTGGTTTGCCGTTGTCGTCCAGGATGACAAAAATTTTGTCGCGAATATTTTTCGGATTGACGGTTGGCCACTTGATGAGCCCCCAGTTCCCTTTCAGCTCAGCCAGCTTCTTGCTGATGGATGCTAGAGCCGCGATATTCTGTGGATGCTCATAGTCCATGGACTCGTGAATTGCTTCAGCGGTGATTGGCTGGCCGTGTTTTTTAATGAATTTAACAATTTCCTCAACTTGCTTTTTCACTGACTTTTCGTCACCGACTGATGAGATAACGGCAGACTGATAGAAATCATCATTTTCATTGATAACGGTCAAGCCTGGTGCTAATTCTGCCAAGAAAGCGACTGCTGAACGTTCCAAAAGTGTTGCGTCACGACCTAAAATGTGGGATGTCAAGTTCTGCATGCGAGCACCACGCCCCATCTCTGACAGGTGTGAAACGACAAGTTTTTCAGCGGAGTTGACAGATGGTAATTTGTTGTCTGCTACCGACGCACGCAGTTTAGTGAGGATGGCTTTTTCCAATTGACGAACACGCTCACGAGTGATGCCCAGCATTTCACCGATTTGCTCCAGGGTTTCTTTCCGGTCTTCCAGTCCAAAGCGACGTGAAATGATTTCACGCTCACGTTCCTGAGAAATGCTACCAAGAATATCCGCAACCGCTGTATTCAAACTCTCTGCCGCGTCAGCTATTTCTGGTTTGCTCATGGTATATTCCAAGTATCCTCTCTGCCACACCCTGCATATATTTTTATCATTTCTATGTGCTTGATTATACAACAATATGTAACTCAAGTCAAATATTTGTGCTGCTTTTACAAATTATAGCACGTTCTTTACGATTTTTGCAATGGGTTGTTTGATGTATATACAGTAAGCGGTTTATATGGTATAGCACTAGTGATTGTGGCTATGCTTTGTAAAGTATGAGCTATATTATATAGTTACCATTATGAATGAATTAGGAAAAACCTCAATGGAAACAACAGCGTCTCCAGAAGACTTGAAAGCGGTGCAAGATTTCATCATTGACTGCTTGGCAGACGGGCAATCAATGACGGTGCCGCAGCTATCTCAGCAGTGGTGCGAAGCTCACGGAATTAAGTCCCGTATTACAGCCGACCTATTTAATGAAACAATTCGACAGGCATTAGGGGCAATCAAAGCCGAGGAGGACGGGCCATTTGGTGAGTTGAAAGAAACGGTCGTTCAGAATACTAATACGACTGTTACATTTTATCAGCTCAGTGATGCATCTGAAGGATATCAACCAACCGTGATGGCACTGGTGAATCCAGAGAGGTCTATACCTAAGCTTCAGGATGTTATTGATAAGGTTGCTAAAGCTGCTATTAATACGGCTGCTGAGGATGCTACTAATAAGGCTGCTAAAGCCGCTAAGGCTAAGGCTGCTAAGGCTGATAGTCCAATAGACCCGGGCTGGGCTGCGGGCGGACGTTGCGCCGGTATGGATATTAGCACGGTTAATAGTGGGATATGTAAAGTATGTCCAGTACAGTATGACTGTTTGAGGACGGCAATACTGGAGGGTTATGATCTTAGGCATAGAGACATTAGAACTTCAGGCACGAGAGGCGGCTTCCCTCCTGCTGATCAGCAGGAAATGGTAGAGAAAGTCCGTAAAATAATGCACGGACTTGCTCGGGAATCATAATCAGCTCTGACCAGTTGTTGCTACAATTGACTAGCAATGCGACTGAGCGTTTTGTCTTTACCGAACAATGCCAGAGTGTCGTTGAGCTGTGGGCTGAACGGTGCCCAGGTCGTGACGATGCGAATGAGGCTGAACAGTACGCCAGGCTTTTGACCAGTGATTTCTAGCAGCTGATTGAGGGTTCCTTGGATGGCTTCAGGAGTCCAGTTAGTCAGTTCTGCCAGCTTGTCATGTGCGATTTTGAGGAGCTCGCGAATTTCACCATCAGACAGTTTCTTTAGTTGCTTGTTGCTAGTAATTAGTTCCATGTTGACCTCTGGTTCTTCAAAGAAAAAGCGACTCATCATGGGTAGTTCAGCTAGTGTTTTGAGCCGATCTTGCACCAGAGCTAGGACTTGATGTTTGTATGACGCATCAAACTGGGTAGCTGATTGTGGCCAGTAGCCTTCTACTCGTTGGTAGAGCTCGTCCAGGCTGATGCGGCGGATCCATTGTCCGTTCATCCATAGCAAACGCTTTTCGTCAAAACGCGCGCCCGAACGCTGGACTCGGTCGAGGCTGAATGTATCGATCAACTCTTGCTTGCTGAAAATCTCCTGTTCGGTGCCGTCGTTCCAGCCCATGGACGCCAAGAAGTTCAGCATGGCTTCTGGCAGAATCCCATCAGTTCGATAATCAGTCACGCTTTTGGCGCCATCTCGTTTGCCGAGCTTTTTCCTGCCATCTGGAGCCATGATGTGCGGCAAGCAAACCAAGGTTGGCGGCGTAATTTCCAAAGCTTCGTAGAGGCTTAAATATTTAGGCGTGCTGGAGATGTACTCCAGCCCGCGGATGACGTGCGTGATGCCCATCTCAAAATCGTCGACAATATGCGCAAAATTGTAGGTTGGATAGCCATCGGCTTTGATGAGGATGAAATCGTCCAGAGCCTCAGGACCAGCTGACAATTCGCCCATGACAGGGTCGTTCCACGTGTATCGTTTGAGAGAGGTCACTTTGAACCGGAGTGGCTGAGTGCCGTCCCACTCTGGGGGATTTTCTGGCCGATAGTCACGGTATAAGAAAGCTTTTTTCAATGCGCGTGCTTCTTCTCGAAATCCTTGCACCTCTTCAGGTGTGTACGGATCGGCATAGGCGAGTCCCTTCTCTACCAGCTTTTTTGCCCAGGTGTGGTAAATCTCTAGCCGTTCTGACTGGTGGTATGGTCCATGTGATCCACCTTTGCGCGGCCCTTCGTCCCAGTCAATGCCGAGCCATTCCAGCGTGTCCAATATCAAGTCTTCGGCGCCGGGCACAAACCGCGACCGGTCAGTGTCCTCGATGCGTAAGATAAATGAGCCTCCCTGTTGGCGCGTTAGTAGCCACGGGAACAAAGCCGCTCGAACATTTCCAACATGAATATAGCCGGTTGGTGATGGCGCAAAACGAGTACGAATAGTCATGATGACATTATACTACATACTGGTAGCTATTTTGCGAATCTGTTCGCTAGAGAGTGGAGCGTGGCTATTGATTTGATACAAGATGCCGCCATTGACCCAAGCAACATTTTCTCCTGATGCGAAAATAGTCAGGCCATCAACGATAGTCGTGGCTGGCGCGCCTGATTTTCCTGAGATGTACTCTTTGACAGCGGCTGAGTCCCAGTTACTCTTGCTTTGAGAAATTGTGTAGTTGGCGGTGCCGTCAGCGTATGCGAATTTCATACTGACCTCTCCCTGCTTGAAGGAAATTGGGCCATTGAGCGCGTAGCCGTTTGGTTTGTAACCAGGATAAGTAGCGTTGATACCAGACTGCAAGGCCGCAACGCGAATGGAAATATTTGGCATGCTGAGATAGGTAAAATATCCGCCGAGTAGCATGATGGCCAGTCCCGCGGACGCCAGGCTGGTCCAGCGCTTTAGCTTGCTTTGCTTACGCTTGGCGCGGTGATGCTTCTCTGGTTTTGGCTCTTGAGCTTTAGCCAAGGCTTCACTGATGGCCTCATTTTTGAGAATTGATGCTGGCTTTGGCTCGGCCTTCTGAATTGGCGCGACGGGCGCCTTGGCAATTTGTCGTTGCTTGGCGCGTTGTACAACTGGGTGCACTTCTGCCGGACGATCTATCTGGATAGGCTTTTTGGGCACTTCTGCCACTGGTTTTTGAGCTATCTGAGGGGAGAATTTTTTCACAGCAACGTGTTGCTGTACGGTTACGCTGGGGGTCCTAACTGGACGAGTAGCGAGGGATTTTTGAGGGGGTCGCTTAATGTGTCGTCGGCTGAGGGTGGCTGATTTCTGCACTGGAACACGGTGAATAGTCGCGGTGGTTGTACCACGTGCGGTTGATGCCTTAACGACGCGCTTGGGTTGAGTCGGCGCTACTGTTGGTGATGTTGCGACTGAGATTGGTAATGGCAGTCCTGTGACTGGGTCGTATGCCTTACCATTGACATTGATAAATTCTTGTTTCATTTCTTCCCCTTGTTACGATGTTCCCTCGCGAACTTCTATATATTATAGTACAAAGTGCCAGCGGTTTTTGCAAGGGCGAAAATGTGGTATAATTCGTTTTATGTACCACAACAATACCTCCGCAAAAGAAATTGTGCGTCGTACTTTGGTGTACACTACCATGACGCTGATGGTGATTGGTCTAATCATCGTTCTTTTGTGGCACAACTTTGGCTATCAATTCAATTCAAAAGATCTGAAAATCGAACAAAACAGCTTAGTGCAATACGATTCATTCCCGCGTGGCGCGCAGGTATCAATCGATGGCAACGCATTTAATCTGACTCAAACCAAGGGCCTCATCGTGCCTGGGCAACACCAATTCACCATGAAACTAAACGGCTATGAGCCATGGCAAAAGACGTTGGACATCAAGGCTGGTACGGTGACGCATTTGGTGTATGCTCGGATGATCCCCGAGAAGAAAGAAGCCACCAATTTGAAAGAATATCCAGTGCTGGAATCAGCTAAATTCGCGCCTGGCGGGCGGTTTATGGCTGGTGTGGGTGTGGTGAACGGAACTCCAAAACTGTTTTGGGGTGACGTCCGGTCGTATAATAATCCTAAGTTTACGGAAACTGACATTAGTACCCAACATTTGGCGCAGTATGATGTAGCAACGACCAAGCATCAATTTGCCATCGCCGAGTGGGACTTTGCGGGCCGCTACGTGCTGCTCAAGCACATCTACACGCCTGAGGGCTCTGACAGCAAGATTCAGTGGCTGCGCTTTGACCGGGATAATCCAAAAGAAATGATTGATGTGACGAATATCGCTAGCGTGGATATTTTGGACGCGCATTTCATCGGTACCAATGGCAATGAGCTATACGTCTTGCAAAATGGCGGTCATGTACGCCAGATGAATGTGGGCGGCGCTTCCCTGTCACGTCCAGTGCTGTCTGGTGTTCAATCGTTTGTGCTGTACGGCAGTGAGACGATCGCTTATGTTGGTACTGAAGCAAATGTCAAAGTGGCTGGTGTGTGGAAAAAAGGTTGGGAGCAATCGCGAATCATGTATCGGGCTGCGTCAGTGCAGACTGATGATACAGTCAAGATCAAGGCTTCAAAGTATTTCAATAAGGACACGGTGGTTGTGACGGTCAATGATACAGCACAGATCTATCGCGGTGATTTGCGTCCACCAACCGAGGACTCAGAAGCGGTGAAGAAGTTTTTGAATTCCGTGAAAAAGGTGGCGTTTGGACGGACCATCAAAGATCTGACGCTAAACAGCGATGGTCGGATGGTAATCGTCAAAGATGAGACTGGTTTTGTCAATTATGACATCGAGCGAGAGACTATTTCGCCAGTCATCGCACTTGATGCACCAAGTGAGCTCAAATGGTTGGATGAGTTCTATGTCTGGCGACGTGATGCTAGTGGTAAATTGCTGATCCAAGAGTTTGATGGCACCAATGCGCACACACTGACTCCCGTGGCTGCTGGTTACGACGCAGCGCTGTCCCCTGATGGTAAGTATCTTTACTCATTTGTCGGTGATGGCGATAAATTGATCCTCAGTCGTTTGAAGATGACAACAGAATCATAAGCATACGGAAAATTGTCCGGTTATCGAGCGCCAAAGATACGCTCCAAGACGGTTGGCGATGGATTGCCTGGTATTTGTCCTGTTGCGTTGTTTTCAGCAGCAGCAGAAGCGGTGTTGGGGTCTGGGCTGATTTGATCAGCATAGACCAACAGACGCTTGTCGGCAGTGCCAACAGGAACACAGCTGACCAACGTGAGCATTGGTTTTTGGGTACCAGTTTGGATTTTGGTGACCTCGTTTGGCTTGACGACTTCTGAACCAGTGATTTTATAGGTGTATCGTTTGCCTTCGTAGTTAAGATATATGACATCGTCTTTTTGAAGTTTTTCGTTTTGGGCGAAGATGAATTTATATCCTCCGGCAGCAAAGGCGTCATTGCTGGAGTGCCCAGCCAATACAACATTTCCCGCCTGTCCTGGTAGCGCGCTAGCCCCGGACACAGCAAAGTGCGCTACGCCTTTTTCCATGGCTTTGCGCTGTGATTGTACATCTGGTGCGGCGCCGTACACCACGGGCGCATCAACATTAATCTTCGGGATGATAATCTTTGGTTCAGCGCTGACTTTGGTGTCAATGCTTGGGTCGACGATGATGTTTTGCGGCTCAATATTGCCGGGGCTGGTATAGGCTGCAACGGTGCCCAAGATGACCCGGTTGTATTGCAGGAAGACAAAGGCTAACATGACCATGGTTCCGGCTAGGGCTGGGATGAAATGTCGAGAATTGCGCACTTTTTTGGCGGAGTCGTTGACGGTATTGCGGATTTTAGAGCGCAGATCGTGGATGGCCTGCTGTTGTGGTGACAAGGTATCTGCTGTCTCTGGAGCGCTGGTTTGCGGCTGCTGAGCTGGAGACTGTTGGGCGTTCAGGTGATTGGCATAATACCGTTCGTAGTACATCTGATAATATTTTTGCCAGGCACTGTGGTATTGTTGCCACTGATCGGGCGTGGCTTGTGGTGTGCTGTTGGCTAGTTGAGTGGGCTGGCTGGTGGTTGCGACGGTCGTGCCAGTAGGCGGTGCAGTGTTGAGGCGGTGGCCCTGTGGTTCGGTCTGTGGAGCTGGTTTGGCTACTGGCGTAGCGGCTTGTGGTTGAGGTTGAGGTGTTGGCTCTTGTGGGGTTGTGTTGACTGGTGCGGGCGTGGTGTGTGGTGCAGCATCAGACGAATTACCGGTGTAAATCGAGTTTATTTGCCCGCGGATAACATCAGCAGCAGCATTGCGCGTTGATGATTGGTCGCGCGCTGGCGGTTGGAATGGTCGTGGACTTCCGGGGTTCATACTTATGTTTAATGATACAGGAAAATCACCAAAAAAACAAAAATATCCCCTTGTCGAGGGCGAGGATGACGTGATATAATAACCAGTAGTTTTGGAGCGCTCTCTCGTGCCGCGGTGGCGGAATTGGTAGACGCGCTAGACTCAAAATCTGGTGAGCAATAGCTCGTGCCGGTTCAAGTCCGGCCCGCGGTACCAGAGGTCGCTCCAAGCAACCATCGTCCACTAACTGGGCGATTTTTATATGAGCAAAGAAAATAGCCCACCGAGAGGCTCCAGCCGAGACTCGAGGTCTCAAGGTGAGCTATTTTCTCTGGTGGGCTGCTAGCCCTCCTGTCTAAGTTTGTCCTCCAGCTCGTAAATACGAGCGGAGTTTAGCGCGCACATGGCAATTGCTATTTGTGCAATTGCCATGGTCAGATCTCTCTTGATTATGAGAGATCCGAGAGCACTGACCATAATCACAATAGCCAGTGTCCTTAAAGATAGTGCCATAATACACCTCCTCTCAGGAGTATATCGCTCAAAACTAAAGGGCAACCTCCGCCCTTTGACGAAGCTTCGAGCGAAAGCTATCTTGCATTATATCACTAAAATTATAAAATGTCAATGATTAGCGTAAGCAATTACCCTGTACAGACAGCGGTACTGGCAGCAGCTAGCGGTGAGCTGGGTGACCATACCAAGTAGCTGGCAATTTTTGCGCCAACGACCCCGCGCCATATGGCCATCGGCTCATGCCAGGCTTGAGTGACGACGGTACCGCCGTGGGCGATGACCACGTGTTCGGCATGGAAGGTGCAGATGGTAACTGGATAGGTGATGGTGAACTTATGAAGTATGTCGACGAACTGTGCTAGTTGGATGCTGAACGTCAGCATTTTTGGGTAGTACACTGAGCGAAATATTTTTTGCACTTGAGCAAAAGAAGCCACGAATACCATGTGCTGATTGTCCAAAATCTCCGCAAAACTGTTTTGCAGTAGGTCGATGGCGTCACGAGTGATGACGACTGGTTGCTGTGAGCGCTTGACCAGCTCTTCGTGGACGATTGCGGTTTGACTGTTTCTGCCGGCATCACCAATCAATAGAACCACGTCGGACCAGTCACAGATTGACATGGCTTC
Organism: uncultured Candidatus Saccharibacteria bacterium; assembly: GCA_963536065.1. Lineage (GTDB taxonomy): Bacteria > Patescibacteriota > Saccharimonadia > Saccharimonadales > Saccharimonadaceae > Nanosynbacter. The sequence goes on along the minus strand of CAUSYU010000003.1, from coordinate 13,250 downwards.
TGTGAGTGCTGCTTGTGCTAGACTGCCGGATGGATTGGTTGGCGCGAACAAAACATCAGTCATACTGGACGGTACGCTTTTTTTGAGAACGTCGGGCAGTAATACGCGAACTTGACCAACACCAGTTGCTTGAGCGGTTACGTAGGCCTCAGCGACAGACGAAAAGCCCAGTTTGTTACCACCGATGATGGCTAAGCGCCCAGACTGGTCAAGCCGTTCGGGACGATTCCATTCAACATCAGGAAACAGAGGCTTGCCTGGTTCCTGACGCTGCCAGTATGACGAATTCATGAGGTTTCACGAGCTTTCTTTAGCTGTAACATCACTTCTTCGAGCGTAAGTTTGTTGCGGTGCATAAAGCTTGCCAGGTCCTTGCCGACATAGCGGAAATGCCATGATTCTGGTGCGACGCCAGTGATGGCTTGCTTGCCTTCTGGATAGCGCAGGATGAAGCCGTATTCGTGAGCATGGGTGGCTAGCCACTCGGCGGAAGCCTTGTCGAGGCGGCAGGCAGTAAATTTTTCCATACATGGTTCGGTGTATGATGAAAAGTCCACCGCTAGTCCCAGCTGATGCTCGCTCTTGCCTGGTTCTGCTACAAATTCATCAGCATACAATTGCCCATTGGTGCGAGCTAGCTCTTTGCGGGTCTTTTCCTGGTCGGCGTAGGAGCGATAAGCGCTACTGACCAATATGGGATGGCCGGCTGCTTCTGCGGCTTTTGCAAATGGCTTGAGATTGTCTAGTGCTTGTGGGCGCAGGCGTTTGTCCTCGACCCATTTACCAACTTTCACCTCTTCAAGATTTGCCAGCTCTGGCTGGTAGTTTGGGTCGAGGCCGTGTTGTTTCCAGACGTGTGCCCAGATGTTGCCATCATCAAGCCGTCGCCAGCTAGGTATGGTTAGTTTTTCGGTCATATTGTTCTGAGTGAACGGTACGACAGCATCAGGTTGCCAGACCGAGGTCGCTGCTAATTGATTGACTTCTTGACTCTGTTGACTGGCCTGTAAGCCACCCCATATCAGCAGTCCGCTAAACGTTATCCATGCGGATAATACGAATGCCAGCCCTGCCCGCCCAGCTGATAATTTCATGACGATGTCTCCTTCTGCTTCAGTTCATTTTGTGCTTTTTCTAGGTATGGTAATGCTTCTTCTAGGGTTAAGCCGGACTGGTGCAGCGCGCCGGCGAGCTCATGGCCGACGTAACGGAAGTGCCAGGCTTCGTACTGATAGCCGACGATTGACTGTTTGCCTTCTGGATAGCGCAAAATGAAGCCGTATTCGTGAGCATGGGCTGCCAGCCATTTTCCTGCTTTGGTGTTTTTGAAACAATCGTCCACCCAGCATCTGCCGTCTGGCGAGCCAAAGTCTAGGGCGAGGCCGGATTGGTGTTCGCTATAGCCAGGTCGGGCACTAAATCGTGCTGCCTGTGCTTCACCAACTTGACGGGCGTATCGATTGAACAGTCCAACCTGCGTTTGATAGCTGCGATATCCACTCCCCAGTCGTACTGGCGAGCCAGCACTTTCAGCTGCTGCCATCAATGCTTTTAGATCTGGCATAATTGCTGCTCGTAGAGATCGCTCCTCTGGCCCCCGGCCGGGCAAGGTCGGTACGTCCGCGGTTTGTAGGTCACTCGGTACATAGGTTGGTTGTTTGAAGCCACGCGTTTGGTTGACGATTTGCCAGATACTGCCGTCAGCTTGATAATCTTCTTGTCTGGCTGAAATTGGCGTAGCTCCAGGCAGCGCGACCTGGACCTCTTTTGGTGCTGGTGCCGGTGCTGATTCGACGGCGGGCTTTTCTTGGATTTGGCCTGGTGTGTTGTCGACTGGCTTCTTTTCGTATTGGTTATTGAGATATAACAAATAGGCAACACCAAGACACGCCAAAACAGCGCTTCCCCATTTGATCAGTTCTTTCCAAGGAAATTGTCTTTGAATTTTCATGCATTACCTCTAGATATTTTCTATTATAGCAGACTTACGGAAACCATAAGCAATATATTTATACATTTTTATTGACAAATACAAAAGTTTGTGCTAATATGGACCGTAACAACCGGTGAGAAATAGTAAGGTTGAGGAGGAAACAATGAATAAAATAGTAAAGAGAGTACTTTTGGCTGGCTCTATTACTGCCGCAATTATCGGTGGTATTTGGTATGCTACGCCTTCAGACGCCGTCGGCTGCTCAGATATCAAGATCGTTCGCTGTGGTACTATGACCCACAGTGCCATGAAGTCGGCTTATCACAGCGACAGCGAAGTCCGTGGTATTTACAACTACTTCGGCATTACACAATCAATGGTTGAGGGCGCTGGTATGCACGAAGGTGTGGCAGACGCTTCAAACAACACCGTTACAGTGAACGGTCGTGTCGTAGCAACGAATGCAAAAACCATTCAGCGTCGTCACGTTAACTACACTAACCCAATTAACTACCAGCAGATTGGTGGTAAATCATACCCAAGCTACTTGATTCGTCACAGCTTTATGCCAGTGGCAAGTAAGAAGCCAGTGTTTGTATGGTTGGACGGTAATGGTAAATTCGTTCAGGCAGTTATCAAGGACTGTGGTAACCCACTTTGGGGTGAACCAACACCCCCACCAACACCAGCTCCAAAGCCAGTATTGACGTGTGACGCATTGAGCGCGCAAAAAGTCGCTGGTACCCGCAACAAGTTCGCCTTTGCTGCGACTGCAACTGCAAAGAATGGTGCAAGCATCAGTAGCTATACTTTCGACTTTGGCGATGGCCAAAAGACAACTGGTAGCAGCAACAAGGCTGAGCACACCTACACAAAGGCTGGTACTTACACTGCAACTGTTACCATTAACAATGGCGTAACCAGCCAAAACTGTAAAGTTACCATCACGGTGACTGAAGAGCCAAAAATTCAAGTTTGTGACTTGAAGACTGACACAATTGTCACTATCAAAGAAAGTGAATACGACACCAGCAAACACTCAAAGAACTTTGCTGACTGTGAAAAAGTCAAGGTTTGTGACACCAAAACTGGTGAGATCATAACCGTACGCAAGAGTGAAGAAAACAAGGAAGGTTACTCAAAGAACGAAGAAGACTGTAAGGTTAAAGTCTGTGACATCAAGACCAAGCAGATCATCAGCGTCTGGACTAAGGACCAAAAGAACGAGGGATACGCATCAGTGGACAGCGACGCATGTAAGCCAAGCACTCCTCCGACTACCCCTCCTGCTCCTAAACAACCTACCCCACCAGCTCCAACGACAACTGAGTTGCCACGAACTGGTACGACTGACGCGCTCCTTTCAATCTTTGGTCTCGGCTCACTTGCTGCTTCTGCCGTTGCCTACATCGTAAGCCGCCGCCAATAATTTGAGCGCTTACTAACACTAAAAGCACCCGGACAACTCGGGTGCTTTTTTGTGGGCTAGAGTTCTATACTGACTGGACAGTGATCGGAACCTAGTTGTTCAGGGTGGATGTGTGCTTGTTTGATGGACGGTGCTAGTTCTTGGCTAGCTAGCCAGTAGTCGATACGCCAACCAACGTTTCGGGCTCTGGCATTTGCCCAGTGAGTCCACCAAGTGTAAGCATCTGTTGCGGTTGGATGGTGTGCGCGAAACACATCGACAAAACCAGCGTCCAGATACGCTTGAAAACCTGCTCGCTCTTCGTCGGTAAAGCCGTGTTTGCCGACGTTGTCTTTCGGCCTGGCAAGGTCGATATCTTGATGGGCCACGTTCATGTCGCCACAGTACAGTACTGGCTTGGCGGCGCCGTAACGTCCCTGCTCCAGTCCTTTGAGGTATTCCAGACAAGCTGGGTCCCATTGGTCATGGCGCAGGCTGAGGCGACTGAGATCGCCTTTGGAGTTTGGTGTATAGCACGTAACCAGCCAAAACCCATCAAATTCAGCAGCGATGATACGTCCTTCGTCGTTGGGATCACCGTATTCGTCAGCAGCGAGATGGTATTTGTTGGCGATGTCTTCTGGAAAGCCATCAAGATAGTTCAGGGCCGGTTGCTTTGAAAATATGGCGGTGCCAGAATAGCCTTTTTTGGCTGCCGAATAGAAATGCTCGTAAAATTGCGTCAGGTCTAACTCGACTTGCCCGCGCTGGGCTTTGGTTTCTTGCAAACAAATAATATCCGGGTCGTAGGTTTCGATGAACGTGGTAAATTCACCTTTGTTTAGGACTGCGCGGATGCCGTTGACGTTCCAGGAAAATAACTTCATGTGGCTATTGTAGCGGGTTTTGTGAGCCGCGTATAGGCTTGATATGGCGGAGTTTGTGCAAGAAGCGGCATAACTTGTTACAATGAACCTATGTATAGCAGAATTCTTCTCAAGCTTTCGGGCGAACAATTACAAGGACAATACGCTGGTGGATTTGATCACGCGAGGGCGCGGTGGATTGCCGAACAAATCAAGCCAGTGGTGGCGAGCGGAACGCAAGTCGTCATCATGGTTGGTGGTGGTAATTATGTGCGTGGGGCGCAAATTGCTGGCGGCGGTATCGGTGACGTGACGGCACACAACGCAGGTATGCTGGCGACGCTGATCAATGCCATCACTTTGGCTGATGTCTTCAACGATGATGGCCTAGTAACGCGTGCTCTGTCGACAGTGGAAGTGAATCAATTTGTCGATCAATACACTTACCGACGAGCGGTCAGTCACCTGGAAAAAGGTCGTGTAGTGGTGGTTGGTTGTGGCACTGGTAGGCCGTTTTTGACCACCGACACGGCAGCCGTCAATTTGGCACTAGAGATGAAATGCGACGTAGTGATTAAAGCCACCAAGGTTGATGGCGTATACGACAAGGACCCAGTCCAGTTTGCTGATGCTGTCAAATTTGACCAATTGACCTATGACGAGGTTTTGGCAAACCCGGACATTGGCGTGATGGATAAAGCGGCTATCGGCTTGGCTGCTGAAGAGAAAAAGCCAATGATTATTTGCGACTTGCTGAGTGATGGCAATATCGTGCGTGCTGCCAGAGGCGAAGCGGTTGGCACGCGACTTGTGGTATAATAGATACCATGACACGCAAGACTCGACTGAATGTCGATATGATTTCCGAGAGTGAGTTTACTGTCCAAGGCCATGGTGTTCACACTGCTTTTGTAGAGATGACAAATGCGCTTAAGGCGAGAAAAGACACGTCCGTCGTGGTTAATCAAGCTCGCTCTGATGCAGACATCGTCCATGCTCAGACCATTGGTTTGTATTCAATGTGGATGCTCAAACGTTCACGCGGTAAAAAGATTATCTCTGGTCACGTCATCCCTGCTTCCTTGGTTGGCAGCATCAAAGGCATGGGCAGAATGCAGTGGTTGGTGCGAGCGTATATGCGCTGGGTATATAACCAGGCTGATTTGGTGTTGGCCTGCTCTAACATGGTCAAAGAAACCATGACTGGTCCGATGAAGCTGAAAACACGTGTGGAGGTGCTGTACAATACGGTCGACATGAGCCGCTATGCGTCCACTGCAAAAACCAAACAAGCTGCTCGTAAAAAGCTGAAACTGAAGCCGTCAGACTTTGTGGTGGTTGGTAATGGACAGGTTCAGCCGCGTAAGCGTCTGGACACATTTTTTGAAACGGCACGATCCCTGCCCGAGGTAACGTTCATTTGGGTGGGCGGCATTCCTTTCAAACATTTGGGTGCAGAATATGGCAAAATGCAAGACCTGATAGCATCAGCTCCCAAAAATGTGATCATCACGGGTGTGATTGATCATGCAGACGTCATGACCTATTTACATGCAGCTGATGTGTTCTTTTTGCCTGCTGAGCAGGAAAATCATCCGATGTGTGTCCTGGAAGCTGCGGGCGCTGGACTACCAATCATCTTGAGAGATATCCATGAATACGATGATACATTCCGCCCAGATGCTCAGTTTATCTCCTCGGCTCAAGATGCTGTTCAGGCGATAGACAAACTGCAAAATGACGCCAAATGGTATAAACAACAAGTTGCTGCAGCTGGGCGAATCGCCAAACGGTTTGATAGTCGAGCTGGCGGTGAGCGATTAGTGGAATTTTACAGGAGTGTACTAGAATCATGAGAATTGGACTGTTTACTGATACCTATCGACCATCAATCAATGGCATCGTTTTTGTGGTTGAATCGCTCAAGCGAGAGCTGGAAAACCTAGGACATGAGGTCTACGTATTTTGCCCTGCCAAGTCGATGAGTCCGTCCAAGCAAGCCGAATTGCTCAACGAAGATGCTGATTCGCGCATCATTCGCTTCCCGTCGATCAAGGGTGCGTTTTTTGATGATTATGACACGTCGGTATTCTTTCCGCCGGCAGTACAGCGTCGCATCAAAGAGATGGAACTCGATATGGTGCATGTGTTTACGCCATCACAAATTGGTTTGGTTGGTGTGAAGGCTGCTAAAAAGAATAACATTCCGCTGGTGATTCAGCACTGTACTGACATCTATGAGTTCGTCGATCACTATCCAGCAGTGCTGCCCGGTGCTTTGGCGCTGGCGGGAATTGTCTTCCCGATGTCGGTGAGGCTGCGCGGTCATGACTTGCTGGAAATCGCCAAATTGTACAAACCACGAGCTGGTGTTACCAAGTGGAACAAAGACATCATTGAGAGCGTCATCACCATTTTGTATAGCAAAGCAGACGCGGTCATTGCCTTGTGCCGAAAGAGCTGCAAGCAGCTGAAATCTTGGCAGTACGATGATTATCAATACGAATTGGTGCTGATGCCAAATGGCGTAAATGCGCTGCCTCGTCCAACAAAAACTGAGGTGAAAGCATTTCGTGAGCAGTGGAACTTGGCGGAAGATGACGAAATCTTTGGATTTGTTGGTCGGTTGGGTGAAGAAAAGAATTTGCCACTGCTGATCAAGTCGTTTGAGCGGCACATTGCCAAGAAGCGACCTAAGGCAAAGCTATTGTTTGTTGGTGATTTTGAATACCGAAAGACGCTGGAGGAAATGGCTGCCGCGACCAAATATGCTGACAGAATTATTTTCACTGGCGCCATGCCGCGTGAAAAGCTCGGCCTGGCGTACTCAGTGCTGGACGTGTTTGCTTTTCCGTCACTGAAAGACACGCAGGGTTGGGTGCTGCATGAAGCGGCTCACGCAGGGCTGCCGATCGTGCTGGTGGACAAAGAGCTGTCAGAAGTGGTCCAAGACGGCGTGAATGGCTTCATCGCGAATGATAATCCGACGAGCTTTGGGCGAGCAATTATTACCCTACTAGAGGATGCTGATAAGCGTCAGGAATTTGGGGCTATCAGTAAAAAATTGGCGGCCAAATTTACTGAAAACCGCCAAGTGAAGAAGCTGGAAAAATTATACCAAGAGCTTATCGACCAGAAAGCTGCCGACGCGTCTCACGATCCTGATCACGACGCTTGATGGTCTCGCGTTTGTCGTAACGCTTTTTACCCCGCCCCAGTGCGATGACGATTTTGATGAAGCGACCATTGGTTAATAATTTGGTCGGGACGATAGTCAATCCCTGTTGTTTAGCAGCAGCAAATCGATCAATTTGTTTACGGCTGGCCAGCAGTTTCCGTGCTGAGGTGTCGACACTCTTTGAATTTGCTTGACCACGAACGTTCAGCCGCAATGAAAAACTTGCGTTATTGAGCCACAATTCGTCATTTCTCAAGCTGACAAAGGCACCTTTGAGTTGGACATGGCCATCCCGTGCAGCTCGTACTTCTGCTCCTGTCAGCACCAGTCCAGCTACGATTTCCTCGCCTAGCTCATAGTCAAATCGTGCTCGACGGTTAACGACGGCGTGAGTAGCTGGTTTTTTTGCTTTGGGCTTTGGCATGGTCCCATTATAGCAGGTTTAGTGTTCAGGTGGTGTATAGGCACCAGTGTCAAAGTCGTATTTACCTGGAGTGAGGCTTAATATATCAGCGGCTTTTCTACTTGTTTCCTCAATTGTTTTCGTCTCATCGGTCGGTTGATAACTTGGATGCCGTTTCATTGCCTGAAAGAGAGGGTCATATTGCATATAAAGGGCAACGCCCAGGATCTTTACAAGGTTTGGATGGTGGACTACTGCTCGAGAGATGTTTTCGTGGCATTCATCACTCAAGACACTGGTGAGCGTGATGGCTAACTTTTTCTTTTGGTCAGGGCTAAGCTCTTCGTAGCAATCCTCTAACTGATCATTGATAATGTCTAAGAATCCTCCTAGGTCACCGTCATATTCTGGCAAAGCCTCAAAGTTTGTTGTGATATCTGTCATCATTTCTGCAATGACTTCCCTTTCGGTATCTTGCTCCCCAGTAGTGACGTCTTCTTCAGCGGCGGCTTCTGGAGTTGTAGTTTTTGGGAAGCGACTCGAGATATCATAGACTGGAGCTAACCGTCCTGAGAAGGGTCTCTTAATGTCGTAACTAGGTCTTCCGAGAGCTGCTTTTCCTATCTGTCTAGTCATTTTCTCAGCAACACGCCGGTTGTAATGGTAAGTAAAGTCGATAACTTTAGCACCTTGAACATCTTTTTGAGTATCGTGAGAATCATTTTCCATAATTTGTATTATACCACAAAAAATCATATATTTCAATACCCTTATGGTGTGGCGTGTGGTACAATAGCCTAATGATAGCCGACATCCACATCACCGAAAAAAGTTTTGGTGACAAGACGTTGATGCGTGACGTCAAGTTTAGTGTAGATGATGGCGAGAAGGTTGGCGTGGTTGGCCGCAATGGCGTTGGTAAGTCGACATTGTTTGGCATCTTGGCGGGCACGGATACGGACTATACTGGCGAGGTAATTTTTCGGCGCGGCATCACCGTGGCCAGTACGGCGCAGGAACATCATGGTTTGGGTGATCAGACGGTGCTGAGCTACATCTTAGCGGGGCTGCCGGAATATGCGAGCTTGAAGAAAATCATTGACGAGTACCCTGAGACCATGGGTGACAATATGCGTAAGATTGAGGAGTACACCCAGGCGCTGGAGCGATTTGATCAGAAAGGGTTTTACCAGATTGAGGAGAAGATCGCCCGAGAGCTTGATAATTTTCAACTGAGCGGGTGCGGCGAGCGGCCGCTCAGTTCCCTGTCGGGCGGTCAGAAGCGGCTGGTGGAGATCGTGAAGATTATGCACTCGGAGGCGCATTTGGCGCTGATTGATGAGCCGACTAACCACATGGATTATGTGGCCAAGCAGCAGTTTATCGACTGGATGAGCTCGCAGCCGCGCCAGGCCATGCTGATCATCACCCACGACCGCGATGTGCTGGGTCGGGTGGATCGGATTGTCGAGCTTAAAGACGGCCGAGCGATCAGCTACCGCGGTAATTATGACGCTTACCTCAAGCAAAACGCTCAGGCGACGGCGGCGGGTATGAATAATTTTGAGCAGGTTGAGAAGCGGATAACTAACCTCAAACAAAAGGTGCTGGATTATCAGCGGCTGAAGGAAAAATCGCGCAACCCCGGCACCATCCAAAAGTTCAAGCGGCTGGAAAATGAGGCGCGGGCCGAGCTGGCGGAATTATCAGAGATGGATAAGCCGACGTTTTGGATCGACAAGGAGTCGGCTGGGCAGCTTGATTATAAGTCGGCTGAACGTTACGGCAAGTTCAAGGCGCGCAATATTCGGCTGTCGATGAAGGACGCGGCTAGTCGTAGTCAGCACGTGCTGGTGCGAGTTGAGGACGCGGCGGTTGGTGTTGGCGAGCGGATATTGTTTGAGGGCGTGAATATTGATTTGCGCGAGGGTGAAGCGGTGGAGCTGCGCGGTCGTAATGGTGCTGGCAAGACGACGCTGATTCGGATGTTGTTGGCAAGCGGTGGTGTGGCTCACCCGTCTCGTAAACATCTTTTTCCTCAGGCCGGCGCGCCGCCAATTGATTCAGCTGGCGCTCTTGGCGCGCCTTTGCCGGAAAGGCAAAGCCTTCAGAAAAAGAGTTTGACGAGCCAGCTCGAATATACTCAGAAGGAATCTGAGACGCCGCTCGCGCCAGATGCGCCAGCAGCAGCAACACCTCCTACGCTGGAGGCTGTGAAACGTTCGCGAGGAGCGGACGTTTCAGCCGAACGCTCGCGTAGTATCTCCAGTGGAGATGCAAGCGAAAAGAGTACTCCAGCGCAGGAGCGTGGCGCAGCCGTCACTCCTATCCTCTACTCCGGTAACCTCTTCCTCGATCCGCAGGTGCGGGTGGGCGTGTATGAGCAAGAAATTGATGAGCGGTATTTGGTGGATCCGCTGGAGGCGGCGATTGAGAAATTATACCTCAGTCGTGACCTGCCGATTTCTGAGACGAAGATTCGCCAACTACTGGCTGACTATTTGTTTACCGAAGCCGATCGGATGACGCCACTGGCGCGCCTGTCGGGCGGTCAAAAAGCCCGCTTTCAAATTATCGCCATGCTGGCAAATGACCCGCAGCTGCTAATCTTGGATGAGCCGACCAACCACCTTGATCTGCCAAGCATCGAGGAGCTGGAGACGGCGCTGGCGAAATATTCTGGCGCTATCCTCTATGTCAGCCACGACAATTATTTCCGCCAAGAAATCGGCGGCGAGGTGGTGCAAATCGGCGCAGTATAAAAATCCCGCCACTGTTAGGCGGGATAATTCGTATTCAAATACGTATTTTTTAATCAGCCAACAAGCCGTTCTTGCGCAGCAAGTCTTGCAGCTTTGGTCGGTCAAAGCCAAGCACTAGTTCCCCGTTAATGTCGGTGACTGGCACGCCTTGGAAATTGCCGCCATTTTTTGCCAACAATTCTTCTTTAGCCGCAGGTTCTGCTTCGATATCTTTTTTGATGAAGTCAATTCCCAGTTTTTCCAACCATTCCATTTCAGTGTGACAAAATGCGCACCAACTAGTGCTGTAGACGGTTACTTTGGCGCTGTGGTTGGTTGCTGTATCTTCGCTCATATATTCCCCTCAACTTTCTTTACGTAAGTCTATTATAGCATATTGTACATGCTTATCGACAAGTGTATAATGATGAGTAATCATGGGTGCGGACAGCAAAAAAACAGGATTTACCCTACCAACAGTTCTCATCACCTCAGTAATTATGCTGACTTTACTTTTGGTGGCCATGCAGCTGGCTGCCTCATATGCGGCGGCGTTACGGGACCGGTACTATAACCAATTGGCGCGCGAAGCCGCTGAAAGTGGTCTGGCGTATGCTGTGTCTTGTTTACGCGGCAATGGCATGATCTCACCGTGGGGATCAAAAAGCCTAGCGCCAGAAACAAACTGTGCGGGTGATCCAGAGCCTGGCCAGGCAAACACTGTGATGCACGAGGGTAATATTCGAACGCGGTTCACGGTTCCCCCTCTCGGCTCGACTGGTGGCGAGGTCCAGCAGGCCTACGCTACAGGTTATGTTGAGCTGTTACGACCAAGCGGCGGCGTCTGGAAAACCTATACTCGAGTTTTGTCATTGGCCACTGGAGCACAGACGCGTGTCGACACGTTGGCGTTTGGATATGAAGGCGATATGCACGGCATACAACACAAGGTATTCTTTGCGACGATTGACTCTGCTGGACGTGTCCGGTCAGTTGGGGCAAACGACCGCGGTCAATTGGGCGCTGGACTGGTTTCGACAGCTCAGCCAACGCCAGTGAGATTTACTATATCCCAGCGCGCAGTTTCAGTGCACACCAACTTTGTCTCTGTCGGTGGAAACTTGATGATTCGAGATGAGAATGGTGCGGTGTATGGTGCGGGCAAAAATGATCGCGGTCAATTGGGCGCTGGCTATATGAGTCCGACCGTCTCAACACCAGTGAGGTTTGGCTTGCCGGTTGGAGTTAAAGCAGTTACTGTCAACTCAGGTTGGGCAAACTTTGTACTGGGGAATGATAAAAATATCTATGCTGCCGGTGAATGTACGTACGGCCTATTGGGTACTGGTGATTATACCGTCACTCCGGCATATGCGACTGCCTGTAGTAACAGATCTACTCCAAAGCGTGTCGCTTTGCCTTTCCCGAACCCTGGTAATCCAGGAACGATTCCGACTGCTCACTTGGTGCAGGACCGATATAACGCTTATGTCATCATGCAAAATGGTGCTGTGTACGGTTGGGGTGCAAATGATTATTATCAGTTGGGTCGCGCCAATATATCAAGTTCATCAACGCCAGTAAGAATTGGTGACTTTGGTAATCCCGGTAAACCACGCGCCATGCAGCTGGCTTTTGACGGAGGTACCCTATATATCTTGGCGAATGATGGTAAGGTGTATGGCGTGGGTGGCTCAAACCACTTGGAGGTTGGTAAGGACAATCTAGTGTTCCGCTGGCGGTTCTTGGAGGACCGTTGCATGGAGGCAGTCGGTCCTACGACGGTAGCTCCTCGTAGTTGCAACGATAGTTCTCAGCAGCAATTTGAATATACACCACAAGAGCAGATCAAAGTAAATGGCAAATGTGTGGAAAATACCGCTGGTGACCTCGTGAATATCCGTTTGGCAAATTGTAATCCTTCAGCCGCTATTCAGCGCTGGCGCATGGTTTCTCACGGGGCGGATCGTATTTTCCGCCGAGGCGCCAGTAACCACTGTCTAGCGGCCAATGCTTCCGGCACAGGAATGGCGATAGCTGCTGGCTGTCCGCCGAGTAATAAGCATATATTCTTCAGGCTCCAGACGCCAAAAATTCGAGATCTTGGTGTTCCGGGTTTTGTACAGCAGATCTCTACTGACGAGTTATTCGCATCATATCGTACATCTGATGGAAATGTGTACAGTACTGGTAGCAATTACCATGGTGTGTTTGGTAATAGTGCCAACCATGCGAACGGGGCGACTAACTGGAGGAACCCAACCCCAGTAAAATTCATGCTACCAGCCGGCGTAAAAGCAGTTGATATCTGGTCAACAGCATACGCAGGGCGTGTCAGTAACTTGTTTGTAGTGGGTGATGACGGTAAGGTGTATGGTGCTGGCTCTAATGAAAATGGTCAGCTGGGTACTGGTGATAAAGTCAGCCGTAATGCACCAACGCCAATGCAGTTGTTTGGCAGTAGTCCAACTGCTCCTCGTGCCAAGCACGTGGAAAGTGGTGGCGGTACGACCGTGATCTTTACGACTGATAACCGCGTCTATACTGTCGGCAATAACAATCGAGGACAGCTCGGTGATGGTACGACGACTGATTCAACAGTGCCAATTTTGGGTCGTTACACGAATGTACCGATCCAAGAACATCTCGTCTTCTAATAGCCTTAACGTGACGTGAGGTGCCAGCCGCCGCACCAATGGCATTTGTAGGTCGCCAGGAGCA
>CAUSYU010000002.1:0-61143 GCA_963536065.1 uncultured Candidatus Saccharibacteria bacterium | reverse complement strand
AGTATTCCACCACCATATACTTTGATTATACGAAAAAAGGTTATGTTTTGCTACTCTCAGTAGTTATTCCCAGCGGAATAGTTTAATAGCCAAGGCGTAGACGATGACGATACACAGCAGAACTCCACCAAACTGCGGCAGAACTTCTGTCAGGCTCGCATGTTCTGTTGATATCAATCGAAGGCCATCAACGACGGGAGTCATCGGGATACATTGACTAATAGACCTGAGCCACTCTGGGAACAAGAATGACGGGAAGAAAGCACCAGACAAGAACATCATCGGGAAAGAGATAAGATTGGAGAGTGGCGCTGACTGATTTTCGTTTTTGGCCCACGCACCAACGATCAATCCAAGCCCAACCATCATCACGGCAGCCAATGTCAAGAATGGCACAAACAACAACCAGTCGCCACGCATCGTAAATTTAAACAGCAGCATACTGACAACCAACATCAAGGCAGCGCTTGCCAAAGACACCAAGGTGTAAACGACAGCCGTAGAAATAATGAGCTGACCAGAAGTAAATGGTGCGGCCCGCAAGCGACGATAGTTGCCTTTTTGCTTTTCGGTTGGCATTTGGTTTGCCAGACCAAAGATACCCATGCTCATCAAACTAAACGCTAATAGCCCAGTGAAGGTGTAATCAAACGTCTTCAGAGCTTCATCGCCAACTGCCTGTGAAGCTACCTTAAACGGCGGTTCTGGCTGACCCATGGCTTTATTGATACTACCAACAATCTGACCCATCACAGCGGTCAGTGCACTGGCAGCCTGATCTTGCCCTTTAGCATGCAGCACGTTCAGTGTGCCAGACGGGCGAGCTTTTGCGCCTTCACCTTTGACCTCGCCAAACTCTTTTGGTAGCTCAATGATACCGTCAATTTCCGAACGCTTCATCTTTTCCTTAGCTTCATCGATGTCTTTCACGTCCTGAACTTGCAGCAGTTTTGACTTGTCATTTTTTGCATCATCGACAAACTGCTTGGCGAACTCAGTGTTGGAGTGATTGATGATGGCAACCTTGAAATTGGTCGTCTGATTGTTAAAAATCGAACCAAACACAAACAAGAAAATCAGCGGGAACAAAAAGGTGAAAAACAATGCCATTTTGTCACGCAGCAAACGCTTAAGACCAGCTACGACCTGACCAATGATACCTATCCAATATTTTTTCATACTACTAATCCCGTATCGCCTTTCCTGTAAGATCGATGAAAACGTCTTCCAAATTTGCCTGTTCAACCACCTGCTTTTTCTTAAAACCGCGCTTGAGTAACTGTTGAATCAAGTTGTGTGGCGAATCAGTGGTGATGATTTGGCCATTGTCCATAATCGCCAATCGGTCGCACAGCAATTCAGCCTCATCCATGTAGTGTGTTGTCAGCACGATAGTAACGCCTTCTTCACGTATTTGCTTGATCAGCTCCCACAAGTTGCGACGCGCTTGTGGATCCAAACCAGTGGTTGGCTCGTCCAGAAACAAAACTTTTGGACTATTGACCAAGGTTGACGCGATGGCAAAACGCTGTTTTTGTCCACCGGATAGCTGCTCGACATAATTCTTAGCTTTCTCTGTTAATTGAACCTTGGCTAGTAGCGCAGCCACGTCAACTTTACTGCCATACAAACTGGCAAACATCTTCAATTGCTCAGTTAATGTCAAGTGGTCATAAAAGTTGGTCGACTGCAGCTGAATACCAATGATGTCTTTGATCTTTTTGGGATTTTTAGCTACGTCGATACCATCAATGACAGCCGTACCGTCATCGATAGTACGCAATGCCTCCAACATTTCTAGCGTTGTTGTTTTACCAGCACCATTAGGACCCAAAATACCGAAGATTTCGCCCTTTTCGACACTGAAATCTATGCCTTTTACCACTGTTTGATCGCCGTAGCGTTTGGTCAAACCGTGGACATCAATAATATTACTCATACTTCTAGTATAGCACTAGTCAAGAAATAGGGTTATTATTTTTCGGGTGATTATCAGCGGCGGCGCAAAAAATAATAGCCAATCAACAATGCCGCCACAGCGCTGACGCCGGTAATTTTCCAGAACATTGCCGGGTCATCCCCACCAGGAACTGGCACATTCATACCAAACAAGCCAGCGATCATGGTCGGTATGGTGAGCGCCAATGTGATGACGGTCAGCAACCGAATGGTTTCGTTCAGGCGTGTATCCATCACTGCCCGGTAGCTATCGCGCACGTTGGTGATGGTACGCAGCAATGATTTACAGCGACTAATCACCTGCTCCAGATCAATGGAAATATCTTCAACATCCTCTTTGGCATCCGACCGAAGCATCAATGCTTTATGAGCAATCATACGCTCCACCGATAAATTCATCGGCACCAAGGCATCCATATAATCATTCAGTTTGCGCTCATATTCAGCTAATGTGGCAATATCGCGCGCTCGCAATGTTCGAATATCGCCAGTCGCCGCTCGCATTTGACGGTTGATGGCAGCCACCCGGCGCTGATATTGTGTTGCTAGTGCGTCAATCATGTCAACCAGCAGGGTAATTCGACTTGACGTGGATACCACATGTTTATCAATGAACGGCTGCCACAATCTACCTAGGCTGTCTCGCGAAATGGTGATGATATAATCCGCATGAATCACAAACAAAATTGGTGTAGTAAAGTCGTTAAAATCATCGTCAGTATCCGGCAATCGGGCAATCAGATATGTCCGCTCATTGTCCGCGTCCAAACGAGGAACCTCGTGGGGGTCCAGTGCGTCGGTGATGATATCAGCATCAATCCCCAGTGACAACAACTGGGAAATCTCCTCTTCATTTGGCCGCTCACAACGAATCCAAGAACCTTTGACTAAGTTCTCTCTGATGGTAAGCTTGCCAGAATCATCAGATTTAAGATACTGCAACATACCTGTTATTTATATCATGAAAATTAGATAAAAGCAATGGCTTGGCTATGAAACAATCCGCGTGCCCGCTGTCCCGTCGATAGCCTCGGTGGTCTTTTCCAATGAGGTAATGACTGCGGTACGACCATCGCCACCTGACACAAATTGTAAGGCTGCTTGCGCTTTTGGCAGCATGGATCCAGCTGCAAACTGACCATCGTCAATGTGTTTTTGCATCTCTTCTGCAGAGATTTGCCCCAAAGCTTCTTCATTTGGCTGGTTGAAATTGACCTTGGCTGCATCAACCGAAGTCAAAATCAGCAGAGTGTCTGCGTGCAGCAAATTAGCCAAGGTTGCCGCTCCAAAGTCTTTATCGATAACTGCTTCAACACCCGTGAGCGTGCCGTCTTCCTGGCGCAATACGGGGATGCCGCCACCACCAGTTGACACCACCAGAACACCCGCTTCAACCAAGGCTTTGATGATCGGCGCTTCAACAATTTCCACTGGTTTTGGTGATGGCACTACACGACGCCAACCACGGCCAGCGTCTTCCTTAACAACATAGCCACGCTCAGCCTGCACTACTTTGGCTTCTTCTTCTGAATAAAATGGGCCAATTGGTTTGGTTGGGTTTTGGAACGCTGCATCATCCCTAGAGACAATGGTCTGCGTCACCAAACTGACGGCATGTTTGTCAGTCATCTGATGAGCCCCGAAGCTGTCTTGAAAGGCTTGCTGCAACCAAAAGCCGATCAGACCTTGACTCATCGCCCCACAATCATCCAGTGGTAAGCTCGGTACATCATCAGTATTAACAGCCTCTTCATGCAAGACAATGTTTCCCACCTGGGGACCGTTACCATGAACGATAGCTATTCTATGTCCTGCTTGAACAAGTGGTAATAACTGTCGTATCGTCTCAGCCGCTACTCGGCGCTGTGCTTCTGAAGAGGCTTCGCCCTGCTTCTGCAGGGCGTTACCTCCAAGAGCAACGACAATAGTTCGCTGCTTATCCATAGGCTATCCTAATACTCCAAAGGCAGCGATGACCGCAACGCTGATGATTGCGAAAACTGCCATGATTGGTGCTGAGCGTCGCAGCCATGCACGGTATGAGACACCAGCCAGTGCCAAACCACCCATCAAGGACGCGATGGTTGGCGCCATCATGTTAAGCAAACCTGATGCTGTAGCAAAGGCCGCCACCATGACTTCTTTGCTTGAGCCAACCAGATCAGCAATCGGCGCAATAACTGGCATAGTTGCTGCTGCCAAACCTGATGATGACGGCACGATGAAGGACATTGGCAAGTAGAACAGATACGCCAGCACACCAACAACGCCACCGCCAGCATCTTTCAACAACGCTTCACCCCAGCTAATGATAGTATCTTGGATTTCACCGTTAGTCATTACTACAGACACTCCCGTTGCTACTGCAATAATCAAAGCAACTGGTAAGATATCTTTCACACCATCAATGAATGTGTCAACTGGGAAAACGCCTTCCTTCTTAAACTCTTTATAGTAAATTGCGGTAATAACAATTGTTGAGATTAAGAATAGTGCGGTAATTTCATTAAAGTACCAGTCACCAAAGGCCGCACTGTGCACTACGCCAAATACTGCACCGATAATTGGCAACTCTGAAGCCCACTTAAATAGGTCAGTGAATACTGTGATCTCCCAACTTCCCCAAGGAATCAGCGAAAGGACCATCAAGACAAACGTAATAGCGAAGACGCCCATGACGACTTTTCGTGGACCAGTAAATTTTGGTACGTTCGTCATATCCAAGGCTGCTGTGACTGGCTTATAACGAACATCTTCCTTGTACTTGCCTGCTTTTACCTTTGCTGCGTAACGCATAGTAAAGATGATTGCCGCGATCAAACATAGCACCAAAATGATAGACATAATTGGAATAACATTGCCCAATTTAACATCAGCAGTCTTTGCGGCAACACCGGTGGAGAATGGGTTAATAGTCGAACCAAGCACACCAGCACCAGCACCCAACACAATGATCATCACACCAGTCATTGCGTTATAGCCGGCAGCGATCATCATCGGAATAACTAGCGCGTAAAACGCCACAGTTTCTTCCTGCATACCGTAAGTTGTACCACCGATAGCAAACAACGTCATTAAGATTGGAATGAGCCATTTTTCTTTGCCCTTCATCTTACGAAGTAGCGCACCGAGTGAAGCATCCAGGGCGCCAGTCTTCATGGTAACGCCCAAGAATCCACCAAGCACCATAACGAAGACTATAACGTCTAGCTTATCGGACATACCTTTAATGGGTGCCGTGAAGACGTCCCATAAGCCTTGCCGGTCATGCTTGTCAACTTTCTCTTCTTTACCGTCCTTTTCTTCAGTGACGGTGCGGTCTTTTTCAACCACATGATACGATCCCGCAACACGGTTACCATCGTCATCGGTCTTATAGACGCCCGACGGAATAATCCATGTCAACGCTGCCATGATTGCGATCACGACAAACAAAATCGTAAACGCCGATGGCGATCGAAGCTTCTGCTTTGCTTTTTTAATTTTTTCTACCATTGCCTCGGAGCCTCCTTCACTCCCTTATTACGACAACTACTACAATGTCAAAGCCATGACGGCTTTGATTGTATGCATACGATTTTCCGCTTGGTCAAATACAACTGAATGTGGTGAGCGGAACACCTCATCAGTCACCTCCATAGAATCTAGACCAAAATCTTCCTGAACTTTTTTGCCAGTGATAGTCAAAGCGTCGTGGAATGCCGGCAAACAGTGCATGAACTTAACCTCAGGATTGCCTGTCAGGTTGATCATGTCACGGTTAACCTGGAAGTTACGCAATTGGTTGATACGCTCAGCGAACTTGTCTTCCTCACCCATCGACACCCAAACGTCAGTGTAAATCACGTCAGCATCACGCAGAGCTTCCTCAAAATTATCAGTGATAGTGATGCGCGCGTGGCTTGATCGTGCTAAGTGATGCGCCCGGTCTACCAGCGACTGCTCGGGATGTAGTTCACGTGGTGCCAAGATACGGAAATCAACGCCCATAATGGCTGAACCAATCATCAGCGAATTTGCCATGTTATTGCGGCCATCACCAACGAACACCAGCTTGGTGCCTTTGAGCTTGCCGACATGCTCCTCGATAGTCATGAAATCAGCCAAAATCTGTGTCGGGTGGAATTTGTCGGTCAGGCCGTTCCAGACCGGAACACCAGCATGACGAGCCAATTCCTCAACTGTCCCGTGATCAAACCCGCGAAATTCAATACCATCAAACATGCGGCCCAGCACCTTGGCGGTGTCTTCAACTGTTTCTTTTTTACCCAGCTGAATGTCATCTTTGCCGAGGTATTCTGGCGCGACACCCAGGTCATTAGCCGCCACCGTAAAGGCACAGCGTGTGCGCGTTGAGGTTTTCTCAAACAACAGTGCCACGTTTTTTCCTTCATGAATTCGGTGCGGTACACCAGCGTATTTCAATCGCTTGTATTCACGTGCTGTGTCCAAAAGTAGACGAATTTCTCCAGCAGTATAATCATTTAGCGTCAGGAACGATCGCCCTTTCAAACTCAACGCCATTACACATCCTCCCTAACGATTGGCATGCTCATACAGCGTGGACCACCGCGACCGCGGCCAAGTTCTGATCCATTGATTTCAATCACTTCAACACCAGCATCGCGTAATTTCTGGTTAGTGACATAATTACGGTCATAGGTCACCACCACACCAGGCGCAATCGCCAAGGTGTTTGAACCGTCATTCCACTGCTCACGAGCAGCAGCAATTCGGTCGCCACCACCACATTCAATCAACGTCACAGCTGGTAAGCCCAACGCGACTCGCAAAACATGCTCCAGATCAGTTTCACGAGTGATGCGTGGGAATGGCTGACCTTCAACTTTTTCCAGAATAAAGCAGTTGATTTTACCGCCGTGATCGCGAATTTCTGGGTGAATGGTAAATTTGTCGTGGTCAATCATGGTAAACACCGTATCGAGGTGCATGAACGCATGCGACTTTGGAATCTCCATGGCGATAACCTTTTTAAAATCAGAACCAGCAAACAGTTTGGTTGCCATTTTTTCAATTGCTTCAGCAGAGGTACGCTCGCTGATACCAATCGCCATGACTTCTCGATTCAGCACCAACTCGTCACCACCTTCGATAGAATAGTTCTCATGACGGTCATACCACACTGGTACGTTTTTTCCAGCAAACCGTGGGTGATGGTCGATGATATAGCGCATGAACAGTGACTCACGGCGACGAGCTGGCCAGTGCATCTTGTTAATTGTCAGACCTTGACCAATTGCCGCAGCCGGATCACGCGTAAAGTATAGGTTTGGCATTGGGTCAAGATAAAATGGATAGTAATCTTTCTCGACCATGTCATGTAGCTGCTGATGGTGCTCTGGCGGCAAAGTGATTTCATCTTTACGAACACCAGCCATCAACTTACGAACCATGGCGTGGGTTGGCAAGTCCAGCAAAAATTGACGCAACGTTTCAGTGACACGACGAGTGCCTTGCTTGGAGTTAGCAAGCATGTCGTCGACAAACTGCTCACGCAACGCATCAGTTGCCAAGGCTTCAGTCGCCAATTGGTCCAAGTACAATACTTCCACGCCACGCTCACGTAAAACTTGCGCAAAAGCGTCGTGTTCTTCTTGGGCCTTTTTAAGATACGGGATGTCGTCAAATAAAAGATCGGTCAGATAATCCGGAGTCAAATTTTCCAACTCCTCACCTGGCCGATGCAAGACAACTACTTTTAATTTCCCGATTTCCGATGTAATATGTATTGGATCCATACCCCCGTCCCCTTTTTGTTTATGGTTATACTAATAATATAGCATATACCAAATAGAACACAAGCATCATTCAGAGGTTAGCTCATCGCCGAATGATAGCCAATGATGACTCGACTGTCACCCGAGCTGGATGGCGCTTCAGCCACTCGTCAACCGCCCGCGCTGCGCCCGGCAAGGCTTCATTGGCGTAGTCGTCAACAACAATCGTTGCTTTTTTATGGAACTTGCCGTCACACACGCGGAATGAATCGACGATTGATTCATAAAAATCGCCATCAAAAAACGCAAAAATAATATCTTCTGGCACGTCGTCAGGAGTAAAATCAGCAAACCAGCCTTTGTGGATGATCGGCAGTTTCAAGCCAGCCTTTTTGAAGTTTTGGATGAAGGTTTTGCGCGGCGCCAACAGTTCACCGGCTTTGAACTGCTCGCCAGCAGCGCTGGCGTCGGCTTGAGTTTTTTCTGGCAAGCCCGCGAACGAATCGTAAACATGAAATTCGCCCGTAAAATTATAAGCGTCCAGCAACCGCCGGATGAACAAACTCGTCGTGCCGACGTAACAGCCAAACTCGACAATGTTTCCTGCCACGCCGCTTCGTAGCACCTTTTCCAACTCCCGCAGCAACGCACCAAGTTCTTTGGCGTCAACTTGGTCGGAGATGATGGGATATTTGGCAAGGAGTTGGTCGGTGATCATTACTGTCATTAGTATACCAGCTTCTTCATGCTACAATCATAGTATGAAAATCACGAGCCCTGCGTTCGCCGAAAACGCTAAAATCCCAAAAGTCTACGCCAAGCTCGGCGGCAATCAATGCCCACCGCTTGCGATTGATGGCGTGCCAGCAGACGCCAAAAGTCTGGTAATCGTCTGCCACGACCCTGATGCGCCTGGACGCGATGGATTTTATCATTGGACGGTTTGGAATGTGCCGGCCAAAACTACTGAAATAACTGGCGAATCACTACCCGCGGGCGCCGTCGAAGGCATCACCAGTTGGGGCCGCCCCGGCTGGGGTGGGCCGCAGCCGCCATTTGGCACGCACCGTTATCAATTTTATGTGTACGCGCTGGACACCACACTGGACTTGCCAGACACCACCAAACCCAAAGAGCTCATCGCCGCCCTCACGCCGCACATCATCAACCAAGCAGTGTTGACTGGAAAGTTTGGCGTGTTGGATATTTTGCGGCGGGGATAAAGACGGCTCTTTGACTTATATCCGTGAAATATCAGCGCGAAGCTGATTGACCACTTCGGCACGTTCAGCGATATTGCGGTTGTAAGTGTAGACTATACAACCTTCCTTATTGCTGCTGATTTTTGCAACCGTGCCATAAAACGGCGCGCAAATCTGCGAATGTCCGACTTGGTTCTCTGAATATATCTCGCCATCCACGTAATACTTAGCTTTTCCGGCGCCATTGGCATAGATTATCAAACATTCATTTTCCAACGCTCGCGCCAGACAAAGCGTGTCAATCATCATTTTTGAAGCCTTGATTTCAGCGCGTACTGGCTTATTACCTCCAGTTGACCAATACGATGGAATGCAAATAATTTCCGCGCCCTGCTTAATCATTGAACGGAATAACTCTGGAAAAGCTAAATCCCAACAGATTGCCAAACCAATTTTACTAATCGGTGTATCAACAACCATGGCTTCATTTCCTGGCATCAAATATCGACGTTCAGGAATCCATAAATGATTTTTCCGGTACCGAAGTTGTATCTCTCCAGACGGATCAATCAATAGCGCTGTATTATAGAAATCATCGCCGTCTTTACAAATAAACGAACCAGCAGCCAGATAAAGTTGCTTTTCACGCGCTATTTGACATAGACGCATAACTTCGCCAGACGATTCACTCAAGGCGTATTCTAAATTATACGGAATCGGCCCAGTCAGCACGTCTTCTGGCAAAACCACAAGGTCGACTGACTGTTGATTGCATAGCTCGCCAACAAGCTTTTCTATTTTTGCCAAATTACGCTTGATATCCAACGGCGCAATCTCCATTTGTACCGCAGCAACAGTGATCATTCTTTTCATGATCACAGTATAGAATTTATATTTTTATAATCAACACCCACCCAATCACTCAGCAAACTGACTATTATACAACTCAGCGTAAAAGCCATTCTGCTGCAGCAGTTCGTCGTGCTTGCCTTGTTCAATGATATTGCCGTCGCGGACGACCAAGATCAAATCCGCGTCGCGGATGGTGCTCAGCCGATGGGCGATGACAAAGCTAGTTTTACCCTGCATTAATTTATCCATAGCTTTTTGGATGAGCACTTCGGTGCGGGTGTCAACCGAGCTAGTAGCTTCGTCCAAAATCAGCATCGGCGTGCGCGCCAGCATTGCCCGGGCGATCGTCAGCAGCTGCTTCTCGCCCTGTGAAATGTTCGTGGCTTCCTCGCCCAGTATCATGCCATAACCGCCCGGCAGCGACCGCACGAAGTGATCAACATGCGCCTCCTTGGCGGTGGCGACCACCTCTTCTTCGCTGGCTGTTGGATTGCCGTAGAGCAAATTTTGGCGAATCGTGCCGTTAAACAACCAGGTATCCTGCAGCACCATGCCAAACATTTGCCGCACGTCGCTGCGCTTCATTTGGCGAATATCCACGCCGTCAATCTTAATCGCGCCGCTGTTAATTTCGTAAAATCGCATCAGTAAATTGACCAGGGTGGTTTTGCCCGCGCCCGTTGGACCGACGATCGCCACACGCTGACCTGGCTTGATGTGTGCCGACAGGCCTTTGATGATGGTTTGGTCAGGCTTGTAGCCAAAGACCACATTGTCAAATTCAACTTCGCCCTTGACGTTTGCCAATTTTACCAAATCCTTACCTTCCGCCTGTTCTTCCGGCTCGTCCAAAAATTCAAACACGCGCTCGGCGGCAGCGGCGGTCGATTGCAGCACATTGGCAATGTTAGCAACTTGCACCAGCGGCTGGTTGAATTGGTCGATGTATTGAATGAAGGCCTGAATGTCACCAATTTTCAGCCGGCCGTTAATCGCCAGCCAGCCGCCCAAAATCGCCATGACGACGTAACCGATGTTGCCGATGAAATTCATGATTGGATAAATCAGCCCCGACAAAAATTGAGCTTTCCAGGCGCTTTCCTGTAACTGATCGTTCACCCGCGAAAACTTAGCCAGCGACTTTTTCTGGCCATTGAACACACGCATCACTTGATGGCCGCCATACATTTCTTCGATATGGCCGTTCAGTTCACCCAGCTGCGTTTGCTGGCGGAGGAATTGTTTTTGCGAGCTTTTGGCGATCAGCGTCACTGCGCCGCCAGCCAGCGGCAATACCAATAGCGCCACCAGCGACATTTGCCAGCTGATGGAAAACATCATCACCAAAATCCCCAGCACCATCACCGTCGAGGAGACGATTTGCGACAGGCTTTGATTGAGCGTCTGACTGATGGTATCGACGTCGTTGGTAACGCGGCTCAGCACCTCGCCGTAGGTTTGCTTGTCAAAATAGCTCAGCGGCAGACGGTTGATTTTCTCGGACAATTGCCGGCGCATTCTGAAAGTAACCGTTTGCGTCACCTGGGTCATCAGCCAGGTTTGAATGTAGCGGAAAATGGCGCTGAGTATATACAGACCAATCAGTAAACTGACGACCTGCCAAATGGCATCAAAATGAAATTCCGGACGCTGGCTGAGGTCAAGTTTTTTGATCGTATCGAGCTGGCTCGACGGAATTTGACTTTCAATTTCCGACTGGTTCGGGAGCTGTTTCAGTACATCAGCGCCAGTCGTGCCAGCCGGCAGCGAAGCACCCTTCGGCAGCTTGCTGGTGATGGTTTCATAGGCCTTCATGCTGACATAATCTTCGACGATTTGGTTGGTGGCGCCGCCCAAAATCTTCGGACTGGCAATCGCAAACATCGTACTACCGACTGCAAAAACCGCCACCATGATCATCTGCCAGCGGAACTCTGCCAAATATTTGGCTAGCTTCTCGACCGTACCTTTGAAATCTTTGGCTTTTTCGCCGGCGCCCATACCGCCACCCATTGGACCGCCCATCTTCACTGGCTGGCGTTTTTTCATGCTTTGCTGAGCCATCATGCCGCTCCTTTCGCAGTCGTCGCCGACATTTTCTGCAGGTCGTCTTCTGAGAGCTGGGAAGCAGCAATTTCTTGATAGACTTGGCAATTTTTCATCAATTCCTGGTGCGTACCTTGACCAACAATCTTGCCCTCGTCCAGCACAATGATCTTATCAGCGTTCATAATGGTGTTGATGCGCTGACCGACGATGAGCACGGTTTTATGTTTGGTTTCTTTAGCCAGTGCCGAGCGTAATTTGGCATCAGTCTTGAAATCCAGTGCCGAAAACGAATCGTCAAAAATATAGACGTTCGGCTCGACAGCAATCGCCCGAGCAATCGACAAACGCTGCCGCTGGCCGCCGGAAACATTGCTGCCGCCTTGAGCGATGTCATTTTTGTAACCGTTTTTTAGCTCGCTGATGAACTCGGCGGCTTGAGCGATTTTAGCGGATTTTTCGACCAATTTTTGGCTGGCTTTGGCATTGCCGTACTTGATGTTGCTGGCAATCGTCCCACTAAACAACACACCCTTTTGCGGCACGTAGCCGATTTGATCGTACAAATCTTCCAACTTGAGCTGGCGAATATCCACGCCGTCCAGCAAAATCTGCCCCGCTGACACATCATAAAAGCGCGGAATCAAATTGATCAACGTCGATTTACCAGACCCAGTACTGCCAATGAACGCTGTGGTTTGCCCCGGCTCAGCCGTGAAATTGATGCTAGACAGCACCGGCAAGTCAGCATCTGGATAGGTAAAGGTCACGTCTTTGAATTCGATTTTACCCGTAGCGTCATGTGGCAATTGCTGCGGCGACGGCGGATCAACGATTGACGGCAGCGTGTCGAGCACCTCGCCCACCCGCTTTACCGACACGGCCGCTCGTGGCACCATGATAAACACCATCGACAGCAGCAAGAACGAAATAATCACCTGCATGGCGTATTCCAAAAACGCCATCATATTACCAATCTGTAGATTACCGCTACTGATCAAATGCGCGCCGAACCAGACAATCGCCACACTAGAAAAGTTCATCACCAGCGTCATGATTGGGTCAAGCAGCATCATCAGCCGATTTAGAAATAGACCCATTTTATTCAGCTCGGTATTGGCTTGCTGGAACTTTTTCTGCTCAATTTTTTCGTTGTGAAAGGCGCGAATAACTTTTAAGCCGACCAGGTTTTCGCGCGTCACCAAATTGAGTTTATCCACCAGCGTCTGCAATTTCTTGAACCGCGGCACAGCAATCACAAACAGCACGGCAATGACCACCAGTAACACCGACACTGCCAGCGCGATGATCCAGCTCAAATTTGGCGCATTGTGAATGGCTTTTTGCAGACCGCCAATTGCCATGATCGGCGCCATCAACGCCAGACGCAGCAGCAGAATTGACGTCATTTGAATTTGCTGAATATCATTGGTCGATCGGGTGATCAGCGAGGCGGTCGAAAATTTATTAAAATCCGCCAAGGCAAAACTTTCGACCCGCTCAAACAATTCTGTTCGTAATTTTTGTGCCATACCAGTGGCAATTCGCGATGCCAAAAATCCGATGACGATCGAGCACAGTCCGCCCGCTGCCGTCACCAAAATCATCGCTAGTCCGTTGTGCCAAATCGCTGGCATATCTTGCTTGATAATGCCGTTATTGACGATTTCCGACATCTTGTCAGGCAGCCACAAATTCGCCATGACCATAGCGTAGGTAAAACCGACCAAGATGATAAACATCAGCCAGTAGCCGCTAAAAATCCGTAAGATATGCTTCATAATTGTTCTTTTAGTCCCTCAAATCCAGTCTCTATTTTACCATAATACAAGCCAATCGTCACAGAGCCTCATTGGACAAAAGTATCCGCTGGACGTATACTGTTTTTAGCGTCGGGGTGTGGCGCAGCTTGGTAGCGCGCACCGTTCGGGACGGTGAGGTCGCTGGTTCAAATCCAGTCACCCCGACCATAGGAATTATCTGAAGCGCATGTTCACCAACGAGAACCTCTGGCGACTACGAAAGCAAAGGAGGTTATATGCGGCGGCGAGTTAATGTGCGCGGGATCATCATCAACGATCAGGGCGAGCTTTTTTGCCAACAATTGACCGCCAACAATGGCAAAGGGCGTAATTTTTGGTGTACGCCGGGCGGCGGCTTGGAAAGCGGTGAAAGTCTGCTGGACGGTTTGCATCGGGAGATGATTGAAGAAACGGGTGTTGAACCAGAGATCGGAAAGTTGTTATTCATACAACAATTCGCCGAATCAGGCGAACAATCAGCACACGGCCCAAACGAGCAATTGGAATTTTTCTTCCTCATCACCAACTGGCAAGATTACCAGCACATCAACCTGGAACAAACATCGCACGGCGTCGAAGAAGTGGCGAGATGCGGCTTTGTTGATCCAAAAACCACGCGGATTTTGCCAAGCTACCTGACAGAGGTTGATCTGGACTGGCTGATTAACAAATCAACTGAAACTCAAATTATGAGCGAGCTATAACTACTCTGTTCTGTCCTTATCATCCTCAGGCTCATTCACCTGTTCTTTAGTAGCAAGTTCCGCACGCACCTCCTGCTCGATCTCTTGGCGCAGTCGTTGACGCTCCTCGTCAGACACCGCCTGTGCCTTTTGTTTATAAGCCTGCGCCCGCATCAACACAGGCGTCACCACCAACCCAAATACCGTTAAGATGCCAAAGATGGTCAATAATTGCCAGTTGGCGGTCAGAACATCACCACCGTGTTCTTGCCACAAAATACTCAGGCTCACTAAACTCAACAAACTCGCGCTACTAATGGTCAGCGTCACCAGTCCTGAGATGATCGAATCGTTACGCTTGAAGGAAAGAAACTTGGCAGTCAATGCAGTCAGCGATGTGATGATAAACGCGGTAATTGTCAGCTTGAGCAATGTTTCTTTGAGCCGACCGCAAAGCATATAATCATACCCTTCAGCAAACTTGTAGCTGGCGCTCGTATTACAAATACCTAAAGAAGGTAATAATTCCCACACCAATATCAACGCGCCCAACAACCACAAAGCATTGACAATTAACGATACGACCGACAGTGTTTTGATCAAACGCTGCTCATCCTCCAGGCGGGCAACTCCTCCCATAGCAAACAGTGAGGCAACTGCGGTAAACAAGGTAGTTGTCAAGATGCGCCAATCTACTGGACCAGACAGAGTAGCCATGATTCCCATGAGAGCACAGACTGAGAAAAGGCTGATGGATATATATAACAAAAATTGGCGTACTTGTGATAACTGATTCGTTTGTTTCATGTTGTTACTATACCATAATGTTTATGTTAGCGCATAGCCCGAATCATCTGTCTCAGCTGCTCGACCGCTCGGGCGCGGCGCTCACGTGTCCAGTACGTATCAGCTGTCACCTTTTCACCATCAGCGGTGGTTTCTTGGAGGAAATGACCGACAATATGGCCATCCTTCAGCGCTGTCACGTCAGGCACATACACTCGCGGTTGTCCGTTCTCATCAGTGCGAAGATGTGGCTTCAGTTTTTCAACCAATTTCTTATAGGTATCATCATTGGTTTCGCGGGCATGGCGAATGTCGAGATAGTAGATCTTATCCAGCCCTTCGGCTTTGGCGGCTTCATCGACAATCGGCGCCAGCTGCTGACACCACGGGCACTGCTGAAAACCAAGGAAAATCAAGCCACTGCCTGATTCAAATTTCTCCAAAACCTCGCCGGCCGAAGCAAAGACGAAGCGATTGTCATCGGCCACCCGGGAGTAAGCGGCCTTAAAACGGGCGGCGTCTGATGGTTGTGGTGACGGAGGTGTCTGTGGGCGCGACCAGATATACCAGCCGCATATGGCGGCGACAATAATACCAATAAAACCGATGGTCAAACACAGCCATATGTTATGGTTTTTAGTGACTGTACCATGTTTCATCTGGACCTCCTGTTATTTCCCTTTGACACCGAAAAACTTCCGCGCCCGCTCAGTCACTGGATGATCCATCACCTGTTCCGGCGGACCATTTTCGATGATCTCGCCCTTATCCAGAAAAATCATCCGCGTAGCCACTTCGCGCGCAAATTTCATTTCGTGCGTGACGATAACCATGGTCATGCCTCTGGCGGCGACCTCACGAATCACGTCCAACACTTCGCCAATCATCTCTGGATCAAGCGCCGAAGTTGGTTCATCAAACAACATGATGTCTGGCTCCATGGCCAGGGCTCTCGCGATAGCCACGCGCTGCTTTTGCCCGCCTGAGAGCTGCGAGGGAAAGGCGCTAGCTTTGTCCGCCAGTCCCACGTCCGCGAGCAGTTTCTTTGCCAGGTGCGTCGCCGCCCGGTCGGACAGTTTGCGCAGTTTCCGCGGCGCCAGTTTGATATTATCCAGCACGCTCAAGTTCGGGAATAAATTAAACGACTGAAACACCATGCCAACTTTTTGGCGCAGAGCGTTAAGGTCGACTTTTGGCGCCGTCGTCTCTACCCCGTCGATAACAATGCGCCCGCCCGTCGGCGTCTCCAGCAGATTCAAGCAACGCAAAAACGTTGATTTGCCTGAACCACTCGAGCCAACGACGACCACCACTTCGCCTTCGTGAATCTCAACATCAATATCCCTGAGCACGCGGTTGCTACCAAACTGTTTTTTGAGGTTAGCCACCGTGATAATTGCTGGGCGCTCAGTGCTTGGTTGTGCCACTTCCTTCACCTTATTCACTGCCATCTTTCAATCTCCTCTCCACTCGCGTCATCACACGGGTAAATATCGCGGTCAACGCCAAGTACATCACCGCTGCGGCAAACAATGACTGAAACGCCGTGGCAGTTTGAAAGCGAATATTATCAGCGCCACGCAT
Organism: uncultured Candidatus Saccharibacteria bacterium; assembly: GCA_963536065.1. Taxonomy (GTDB): domain Bacteria; phylum Patescibacteriota; class Saccharimonadia; order Saccharimonadales; family Saccharimonadaceae; genus Nanosynbacter. The sequence goes on along the minus strand of CAUSYU010000002.1, from coordinate 44,491 downwards.
GATGTCATTTAGCCCAATCCAGCCGACGACTGAGGTCTCTTTCAACAGAGCGATAAATTCGCTAATCAGTGCCGGCAACGAATTTTTGAGTGCTTGTGGCAAAATCACCAAACGCATGGCCTGCCAGCGGCTAAAGCCCAGCGAACGAGCTGCTTCCATTTGCCCCTTGTCGACACTTTCGATACCACCGCGGATAATCTCGCCAATGTACGCACCGCTATTGATGCCAAAAGCGATGGCCGCCACAAAAATCTTCGGCATGAATTGATATGAGCCAAAGACGACGTAGTACATAATTAACAGCTGGACTAAGAGCGGCGTACCCCGAATGATGTCGACATACACCTTCCCAAGCCACGCCAGCGGATTCCAGCGGCTCAGCCCTTTGGCCCACGAGTAGCGACCAAGTGACTTAAACGGTCGTACGTCCGAAGTTCGCAACAGGGCGATGATGATACCAATGGCCGTACCAAGAAGCAGCGACAAAACGGTCAAAACCAACGTCACCTCTAGACCGTGCCACAAATACAACCACCGACCATCGCCGAAAATCACTTCCAGGAAATTCACGATTCAAGCTCCTTTTTCTTCATCGACTCAAGCGCTGCAGAGCCAAAATGTTTGCGGATGAGATTGTCGTACCGACCGTCCTTTTTCATCTCCGCCAACACTCGGTTAATTTTTTCCAGCAAGTCATGGTTATTGTTTTTGATGGCAATCGCATAGTGCTCGCTTGATAACTCACCTGGTAAAATCTCTAGGTCTGGAAAACCCGCCGTGTACTGAGCAGCCGGCGCATCATCCAAAATGACCGCCTCGACGCCACCAGCATTGAGCTCGGTCAACACGCTTGGTGCGGTCGGGAATTGCGACACCTTAGCGCCAGCAATTTTCCCGGCCAGCGTGTCTCCCGTCGTACCTAACTGCACACCAATTTTCTTGCCCGTCAGCTGATACCTATTACGAATCGGGCTACCTTTTTTGACAATGATCCGCTGCGATGCAGAATAATACGGCTCGGAAAACAGCGCGTTTTTGGCACGCTCCGGCGTCACTGACATACCTGCTACCGCCATGTCAATTTGTCCTGATTCCAACGCTGGCAGCAATCCATCAAACGACATGTCTTCAATCCTCAATTCTTTATTCATACTGCGCGCAATCTCCTTGGCTAGATCAACATCAAACCCAACAATTTCATTGCCCTGCTTGTACTCAAACGGTTTAAAGCCAGCATTGGTACCCATCACCAACACGTCATCACTCTTACCAAACCCACCTTCACGCTGCAAAATATCAAACGCCATGAAGCCAATCAACGCCACAAACAGTCCAAGACCGATCCACCAACTAATTCCAAAGCCTTGACGTCGCGTTTTCGTTCCGTTCATGCTTATCAGTATACGCGCTTTGTGCCAAAATGATAAGCCCTAAGCGCATCAACACCTACTGCGTATAGTGGTATAATTAGATAATATGAAGAAAAAGATTCTCAGCCGCGTCTGTAGTTTTCGTACTTTTGTCCGCATCAGCATCGTCTTGATGCTGGCTCTCAGTGCAATATTCATCGTCGCCAGTCAGTACAAAACCGTGCAATTTCGCGACGCCAAAATTGATGAAATTTTGTTCTATTTTAACAACGGTCTAGCGGGCGGACAATCCAGTAGCCTGGTTTCAGCAGTTTGGAGCAATGTGCCATATGCTATTGGATTATTTGTCATCTTACTACTCCCTATACTCCTCAAACTACGCTGGAAAACAATGCCATTTCGACTGCGTCATCAAACCTATTACGCAAGTGGCATTTTTGTTGTTAGCCTGACACTCCTGGCACAAAGCTTCAGCATCCCAGCCTATGTCAGCGCTCTTACTCAATCATCAAAAATCTATGACAAGCACTATGTCGATCCGCGCGGCGTCAAATTGACGTTTCCAAGCACCAAACGTAATTTGATTTATATCTATGTTGAATCGCTAGAAAATACGCCCGCCTCCAAAGCCAACGGCGGCATGAGCGACAAATCAGTCATTCCAGAGCTGGAGAAATTGGCGCTGACCAACACTTCATTTTCACACCAATCCTCCGGCCTTGGTGGCGCCCTACCTGCCCACGGCACCACCTGGACGGTAGCAGGCATGACTGCGCAATCCGCTGGCGTGCCACTCAAAGACGGCGGCGTGTTTGGCGGCCGCGACCGCAACGGCATGGGTGATTTCAATAAATTCTTGCCCGGTGCTTATACCCTCGGGCAAGTGCTCCAAAAAGCTGATTATAATCAATCATTTATCATGGGCTCAGATAAAACCTTTGGTGGGCGCGATAAGTTACTAGAGCAACACGGCGATTACCACATCATCGACTTCACCTACGCTCAGCAGCACGGTTTAATTCCTCAGGACTACAAAGTATGGTGGGGCTACGAAGACAAAAAGCTTTTCCAATTTGCCCGCGATGAAGCCACTCGCCTCAGTAAATTAGACAAGCCATTTAACTTGCAAATGCTGACCGTTGACACACACTTCACCGACGGCTGGCTGGACAGTGACACCTGTAAACAACAATTTGAAGCAAAATATGACAACGTCCATGCCTGCGCCTCCAAACAAATTGCCGCCTTCGTCGAGTGGGCTAAACAACAACCATTTTACGCCAACACTACCATCATCATCAGTGGTGATCACCTCGGTATGCAGACGCCATATTATGAAGAGAAAATTGCCGGCGCTCCCTACCAACGAACTGTCTACAACGCCTTTATCAACCCTGCCGTTCAGCCAACTCGCGCCACCAACCGCCAATTTGCCACCTTTGATATGTACCCATCGACCTTGGCAGCACTGGGTGTGACAGTAGATGGCGACCGCATGGGGCTGGGCACCAATTTATTCTCAAATCGCCAGACACTGGTTGAACAATTTGGCGGTATTGACCAACTCAACACTGAACTCAGCAAACGATCGAGCTATTATGAACGAAAAATCTTAAGCAGTTCGTAAGTGTATCACCTCACACTGCCTCTTGCCGCAACGTAACAATACGGGGCTCAGCCCACAGAAAAAGGAGGACATATGCCACCAACCATGAACCAAGAAGAAACCACCAAGCCCCTCGAGCAGTTTGGGACGGACATCACGGCACTAGCGCGTGAGGGCAAACTCGACCCAGTCATCGGCCGCGATGAGGAAATTCGCCGCACCATGCAAATCCTCAGCCGGCGCACTAAAAATAATCCGGTCCTCATCGGCGAGCCAGGCGTTGGTAAAACCGCCATCGTCGAGGCCCTGGCGCAGCGCATCGTCAAGGGCGACGTACCGGCGTCGCTGAAGGACAAGCGGCTGATTAGCTTGGAAATTTCGAGCTTGTTGGCCGGAGCGAGCTTTCGCGGCCAATTCGAAGAGCGCCTCAAAGCAATTTTGAAAGAAGTTGAGGAGGCCGCCGGTGAAATTATTTTGTTCGTTGATGAAATCCACACCATGGTTGGCGCCGGCAAAACCGAAGGCAGTATGGACGCCGGCAACATGCTCAAACCCGCCCTAGCCCGCGGTAAACTACACATGATCGGCGCGACAACCTTGGCAGAATATCGCCAGCATGTCGAAAAAGACGCAGCCCTGGAACGGCGCTTTCAGCCAGTGTATGTCGGCGAGCCGAGTTTTGATGATACGGTGGCGATTTTGCGCGGTCTGAAAGAAAAATACGAAGTCCATCACGGCGTCAAAATTTCTGACGATGCCATCGTGGCGGCGGCGCGGCTGTCCACCCGCTATCTACCTGATCGCTTTTTGCCTGACAAGGCCGTTGACCTCCTGGATGAAGCGACTAGCGCCCTGAAAATGCAGCTGGAGAGCGTGCCGATTGCTCTCGATCGGCTGAATAACCGCCGCTTGCAGCTGGAGATTGAAGAAGCAGCGCTAAAAAAAGACAAATCTGACCACGCCAAAGCCCGCAAAGAAGAAATCAATCAACAAATTACCGATCTTCGGGCTCAAGCCGAAGTGATTGACAATAAATGGCAACACGAAAAAGACATTCTCCAGACCGTCAATACCGCTACCGAAAAAATGGATAGCCTGCGCTCACAACTAGAAATCGCCGAACGCGACGCGGATCTCGCCACCGCCAGCCGCATCAAATACGGCGACCTGCCAGAGCTGGAGAAAAAGCTGGCCGCCGCTCGCCAGGAACTGGCCGCCATTCCGCCGGCCGACCGCTTGCTGCGCGAAGAAGTCACCCCTGATGACATCGCTAGCGTGGTGGCGCGCTGGACGGGCATCCCAGTGGAGCGGCTGATTGAGACCGAATCCAGCAAACTAGCCAAATTGGAGGAGCATATTAGCACCCAAGTGATTGGTCAAGACAAAGCCATCGCCGCAGTCGCCAGTGCTATTCGCCGTTCGCGCGCTGGCCTCAGTGATACCAACCGGCCAATCGGTTCCTTCCTCTTCCTCGGCCCGACTGGGGTGGGTAAAACAGAGGTAGCCCGCAGCCTGTGCCGCGAATTATTTGACGACGAACATGCCATGATCCGCATCGATATGAGCGAATATATGGAGCGCCACGCCGTGGCCCGGCTGATTGGTTCGCCGCCAGGCTACGTCGGTTACGACCAAGGCGGCCAACTCACCGAAGCGGTGCGCCGCCGCCCCTACAGCGTGGTGTTGTTTGACGAAATTGAGAAGGCCCATGCCGACGTCTTCAACGTACTCCTCCAGGTACTGGACGACGGCCGCCTGACCGATGGCCAGGGGCGAACAGTCGATTTTTCTAACACGGTAATCATCATGACCAGCAATGTCGGCTCGCAGGCGATTATGGATTTTTCTAGCGACGATTTGTCGGCGCTGGATAATCAAATGCTTGATGTCCTCAGACAACACTTCCGCCCAGAATTCCTCAACCGCATCGACGATATCGTGATTTTTGACCGCATTCGACCAGAAGCCATGCGAGCGATTGTCGACGTTCAGCTGAAACGCGTCACCCGCCAAGTCAAAGACAGCCGCGACATCACATTGGAGTTTGACGACAGCGTCCGCGACATGCTGGCCCGCGATGGCTATGACCCAGCCTTTGGCGCCCGACCGCTCAAGCGCTTAGTGCAAAAACGGGTGCTTGACCCATTGGCGCTAGAGTTAATTGACGGGCGGATTCATGATGGCATGACGGTGACCGTCAGCGTCGCTGATGACCGGGTGACGTTTCACTAATAGTCCCTTCACTCCTATCAATCACAGATACCTAGCTCCGTGTGGCTTGAGTCATTCAAAGTTGCGCTCATAGCAAGAAAAAGCGCTCCAGCCAGCACCTGGAACGCTTCTCATTGGATCGCCCCGCAGACAAAATTACTCGGTTTGATTAGCCTCCGCCCGCGTCAGCTTGTCGACCATCGGCAGGATCAAGTAAATACCGATGATAGCTGCCGCCAGACCAGCACCAACGATGGCAAAGTAGGTTGGTGTTAACACCGGCTTCAGTGTCGTCGAGAACATCTTCGTGAATACCACCCCTGTCCAAACACCGATACCACACGACAGGATCGAGGTGATGACTAGCGGTGCCACCGATTCAACCATCACCAGGCGCTTTAGCTGCCCAAGCCGCATGCCGCCCAGCCGCAAGGTGTACAGCGAACGGCGACGTTCCACCAGCCCGCCAATCGTCGAAACGATCAGGCTCGCCACTGCCACAAACAGTGTCACACCGATACCAACATACGCCAGGTCAGCAAATTCGCGAATCGTTGGATTGATATGCGGTTTTTTGGAATCAGTGCCGCCCACTACGTATGTCAGATCGTACTGATTAGCGCGCATCACAACCATACTGCGTAACTTCTCAAGATCATTGTCTGATTTTACTGTTACCAAATATTCCTTGGCACCGTTCGTATCAACCGTATCGTTAATTAGCGATACATTTTTGACCACTGGCGCGTCAAAATTCAACAGCGCAAATTGGTCGGGCCGAGCATTACTTGGACAGGTGTGGTCAGTGTATATTGCCAGATCCTGGCAGCGAATTGCACTGCCATCCTCGCGTGGATAGATCGTTGCTACTGACGTGACATACGACTGCTGGTTCAGCTGCTTCGCCATATCACCTGGCAGTGAACGGCCAATGACAGCTGCGGTACCATGCTTCAACTGTGAGTAACCGTTGTCTTTGATAGCCTGAACATTTAAGTTCTCAATACCACTGGTTGCTGTCAAGTAAAAACTACCTGCAAACAACGCCAACACGACACCACTCACACCACGGAACACCGTTCGCGAGTGCACTGCCGTACGCTTACCAGCAATCAACATTGAGGCACTATTCGCCCAGCGCGCCGCCAGTAATGATAGCTTATTCGTCAACCAACCACCAGCAAGGACAAGTCCAAACATCACTAACAGCAAGGCCGCCATCAGCAGTAGCATTGGCATAGCTGATTCTTTATTTGCTGTCAGCCAATCCAACCCCGGCTTTGACGATAACCAGGCAAAGATCGCAATACCAGTTGCTGGCACCAGCGGCCGCCACGCGCGCAACTTCTTTACTTTTTCGATTGAGCGTGATACACCCAGCGGCGAAATCTGCGCTCGGCGCATCCGTCGCCAGTTAACAAACACCGTTAGTCCCAGTGTCAAGCCAATAATCAGCGCGTATTGCGTGGTAGTTAACGCTAAATCGCCAGGATTAAACCGCATACCATCCATCTTGAAATTCTGCAGCGGTGCTTGTAATAGCCAAAACGCACCCAGCCCGATAATCACGCCAACCACTGACGCCAACAGCGATTCCAACATCAATACCCGCGCCACTTGTCGCTTAGTCGCACCGATCAGTCGCAAGGCAGCATAGCGTTTTTCACGTTGTGCCGCACCCAGCTGTGTCGCCACTGACACGAAAATGACAATCGGAAATAGTAAGATGGTTCCACCAACGCCAAGTACAGTGATAGATATGGGGTCTAGTCCGACATTCGATGTTAGCCCATTCGCATCCGTCCGATAAACATTAGCAAAGTAGGAAGCTTGTCCTCGAGCTTTCGCGGCAGCATCACTTGCCGCCACTTCATCAGCACTGGCACCACGTACCATCATGAGAGCATCTGGGCCGCTAACATATTCACTAGGGAGCACGCCGAGATATTTAGTGTTATTGCCAAAACGTGCCAAGATATTATCCTCAGGATGTTGAGCCACCGCATCAGCCAACGCTTTTGATAAGTAATATTCGCCCGGACCTGGCGTTTTTAGCTTAGCAAACTGCGGCGATTTAGCCGTACCGTACATCGAGTAGGCCTGGATATATTGACCGCGCCACTTTGACGCATTACCAAGTCGCACAACATTACTAATTCTTAATGGCTCAATACCAGCAATTGGTTGCTGTGAAGCCTCTTTGCGACTAGCTTGGTGTGCCGCCAGGCTGATGGCTGACCCTCCAGCGCGTCTCATAAGCCCATTGATACCAGCCGTAAAGCAGCACACTAGTACGATCCCCAACGCCACCGCCGCCGTGGTTAGGCCCAGACGCGCAAACGACTGGCGACCAGACTTTTGTAGTAACATCCAACTAACGCTCATCAGACAATCCTCGCCTTAGCTTTATCAGCCCTCGTCTGTGCCGGGTTTACCGCTGCCTCAGCGCCAGAAATCTGCCCGTCACGGACGATGATTTCCCGGTCAGCGTAGGCGGCAATCGTCGGCTCATGCGTCACCATGATGACTGTCGTGCCGTGCTCTTTGGCGGTTTTGATGAACAATTCCATGACCTTTTCTGAGTTCAGACTATCTAGTGAACCAGTCGGCTCGTCAGCGAACAACACTTTTGGCTCAATCACCATGGCCCGGGCGATCGCCACGCGCTGCATTTGTCCACCCGACAACTCGCCGAGCATACTGTCGGCTTTATCCCCCAACTCAACATTGTTCAGCCATGTTTTTGCCCGTTGATAGGCCTCTTTACGCTTGACGCCGTTCAGTAGCAGCGGCAATGCCACATTATCCAGCGCCGTTAGTTCCGGCACCAACTGCCCAAACTGAAAAACAAAGCCAAAACTGGTGCGCCGTAGCATACTGCGCTTATCATCATTCAGTTTGTCAATCCGCTGGCCGTCAAACTCAATTTCACCACTATCAACTTTAGTAATCGCCGCCAAGCTATGTAGCAGCGTCGACTTACCAGAACCCGACGGACCCATGATCGCCAGCACCTCGCCCGCCTCGACGTCCAAGCTGACGCCGCGCAGTGCATGCGTTTGCCCGAACGACTTTGTGATATTTTTAGCGCTAATCATTGGTTTGCTCATGTAAAATTTCCTCCTTGAGCCGCGTTAACCGCGAAATAGTTAATTCAATCCAGCGCAAGTCCGCCTCCAAATGATACAGTGCGTGGTCAATTAGCAACATGTCCGACAGATTGCTATCGCGACGCTGTGCTGTCAGCTCGCGCATTCGTTGGATGTGCGCCTGCCGTTGATTATCCAAATACGGTGACGCATCGCCGTCTTTCAGGATAGCCAGCACCGCTTTGATATACATCGTCGCTTGCAGCTGCGGCGACGGCGCTTCTGGTGATTCCAGCCATGCCTGCAAATCTTGCTTGCCCTCATCGGTAATTTCATACCGAACCCGATCCGGCCCGCCCGATTCGCTGGTATCAGTAATTTCTTTGACTTTGTTGTCGCGTTTGAGCCGTGCCAGAGTTGAATATATCTGACCGGTTAAAATTGGCTTGTCCTTACCAAAATAGCCGTCATATTTTTTCTTCAACTCATAGCCATAATTTGACTCTTCCGCTAAAAAACCTAACAGGGTATATTGAACGCTCATACTCTTACTATACACCCAGTGTTTAGTTATTGCAAGAGTTTTATACACTCAGTGTATAGTTTATGTTGGCGACTAACTTTTCACCCTCTTGCCTTGATTAGGTATCTGAATATGCTACACTAAACAACAGTATCAGTTACTACAGGAGGTAAAATTAATTATGACAATACTTGTATGGCTTATCATTGGTGGTCTTGCCGGCTGGCTGGCATCTAAGGTGGTAAATAAAGACGCAGAATCAAGCGCACTGACAAATATCATCGTTGGTATTATTGGCGCAATGATTGGTGGTTGGCTAGTGAGCCTGATGGGTGGTGACGCTGATGTACTCACTGGCTTTAATGTTGCTAGCTTATTAACCGCCTTCTTTGGTGCAGTAGTACTACTGGTTGTATTAAAGCTCATTAAAAAGTAGCTCCCACCTAAGACCGATTGAATAAAAATACTCTGATGATAATTGGAGTATTTTTATTATGCAATAACCCATTGGCTAATTTTTATTTTCGCAACCCAGCTTTTAGCGAATGTATGGAATATATGATTTGAATTATTTATTGTCGATTTAGTTTTATGAGTAGCGTATAATGGATGCATGGAGCATATTCGCCAAAAACAAGCATCCATCAAGTCAGCTATAGTGGGAGTTGGTAAAATCCTCAGCCTACCGCAGTACCTACTGCTGGCAATCGCCCTATCCTTACTCTTTGCACTCATTATTTTCTTTGCCATCAACACTAATTTTTACGGCCCGCTGATGATGTCCCGACTGCCAATGTTAGACAAAATCTCCCTTGTCGGAACCATGTTCATTGATATATTTAAACAGGGTTTCAGTTCACTAAATGGCGCATTGCTCCTTGTGGTGTCACTCCTCCAAGGACTGTCAATTACCGTCGTCATTTTCACTGCCAAGAAAAATAAGCGTAATGAACAGTCGGTCACCAAACAAGTCGGACTCAGCGGCTTGGCCTCTGTGGCTGCTGCCATCGGCCTGGGCTGCGTTCCCTGCGGCACATCACTCATCCTACCGCTCGTTGCCGTGTTCTTCTCGGGCGCTGCCGCTGCCACTGCCGCCACCGTCGCTGGCACCATCGTCCTGATGTTAGCCCTACTGTTAAGCCTCTTTTCACTCTACAAATCTGGACAAATCGCCTTTATGTATACAGAATTAGCAAAACAGGAGGAACTATGAATCGACAAAAATCAGCGGGCGTAGCAATCATTTGGGTTATTTCAAGTATTTTGATTACGGCAATCGTCGCCTTGTTTATCTACGGCATCGTTAATCGTCCACCAAATCGCCATGTCGGTGACGGCAAACCATGGAATGAAAAAATGTCGCAAGGCTCTGCCGAAGCTAAACATGTGTTCGTTGACTACACTGACTATTTCTGCTCATTCTGTGCCGAAGTTGAAGCAGCCACTAACGCTGATTTCTTCAAACATGAGTATCTCAAATCAGGCAAAGTTCGCTACGAACACCGCGTGGTGACGCTGCTCAAAGAAGTTACCGACAACACAGAAACTGGCGCTCACGCTGCCTTTTGCGCCGCCGACCAAGACAAATATTGGCAATATACGCATGACATCGTGCCACGTATCAAGCGTGATTATTTTGACAAAGGAATTGGTGTGAAAAACGTTGCCGTACCACAAAAAATTCCACCACTGCCGTTAGACTATTTCCTGGCTTCTGCTAAAGCTGTCGGCATGGACGAGGCGAAGTTTACTGACTGTATGACCAAAAAACCACACCAAAAAGAGATCGATGACAACACCCAAAAAGCTCTGTCACTTGGTGTGAACGGTCTGCCATACATGGTGATCAATGACTACGTCGCCAGTGGATTTGCTGGTGGTGAAACTGGCTTAAAGGCGATCTTGAAAGCTGGCGGAGTGAACTAATGCCTACCAAAAAAACGCAAACAAAACCTCAAAAATTGTCAACAAAACAACAACCAGCTCGAACCAGCCATAGGTCAAGAACCAACGCAACACCTGCAAACCGACCTCGATTGAGCAGTATTATATTCACTACGTTACTTTTGCTTGCTGTTAGCGCAATGGGGGTCTTATTTTACCTCCACTCCAAGCAGCCACCAACCCAACGTCCAACTGTTCTAGAAGATGAAAAATATTATTTCACCGATTCGCGCTATACTGGCATTCGCTCCAAGTTTGTAACGCGCGACACCAAACGCGAAAAGGTCTCAATTGAGTATCCAATTACCAGCAATTCCAAAATCAACAAACTCATCGCCCGAGCAATTGACCGCGCTGACAGCGATTTTCGCTACACCTCGTCAAGCACCATCACCTTTGAGCGACCAATGACCGAAACCATCAGCTATCAAGTCACGCACAATAATTCCGTCGCCCTGTCGATCATCGTCAACATTAAACAAGACATGCACGGTGCCCATCCAGTTGCGCTAACGCTGTTTTGGACCTTTGATAAAGATTCTGGTGAAGTGATTAGCCTGGATAATTTGACTGAAAAATCAGAGGAAGCTACCAAGGCAATCGTAGCGGCCGCTCAGCGCGACGTTGCAGAGACCATTAAACAACGCCGTCAACCAGAAGCAAATCTCGAGGAGATGATCACCAAAGAAACGTTGGCGAACTTTATCATCACCGACGATGGCAACACCTTAGCTTGGCCAATTGGACAAGCCTCCTTGCTGCCATCAGCCTACGGCGAGCTGACCATCAAAGTACCAGCCGCTGCCGTCGCCAAATACCTGCAAAATCCAACAGCTCAAAAACTGGCTAACTTCCCTAAGCCACCCGAGCCAAAGCCAGCACCAGCACCAGCGCCCGCTACGCCAGCGCCTGCACCAACCACCGGCAACAAAGTGATTGCGTTGACGTTTGATGACGGACCGGGTCCATACACCGCGCACTTATTGGACATCTTGGATAAATATGGCGCTAAAGCGACATTTTTCTTGATTGGTAGTAAAGTCTCTGGGCAAGCTAGCGTCGTGCGCAGCATACAGGCGCGCGGCCATCAACTAGGCAACCACTCGTGGTCACATCCGGAATTACCTAAGCTATCAGTTGATCAAATTGCTGGCGAAATCGACCGCACCAACGAAGTCATTAGACAAGCCGCTGGCGTCAAGCCAACCATTCTGCGACCACCGTATGGTGCAGCCAACGGTGTGGTTTTAGAACAACTTCGGGCGCGCGGCATGTCGTCAATCTTATGGTCGGTCGACACCCGGGACTGGGCCGATCGGAATAGCCAAATTGTCTGTTCGCGCGCCGTCGCTGGCGCTCGTCCTGGAGCCGTCATCTTGATGCATGACATTCACCAAACTTCCGTCAATGCCGTGCCGTGCATCCTCAGCTCACTGAAGCAGCAGGGGTATTCATTTGTGACGATACAACGGTTACATTAGTCCACCTGATCGATCTCAAATATCTTGTATTTCGAAGAAGTGCCACGCAGTAATTTTACCTTTGAGGGTGCCACGCCGAGATGCTTTGCTAGTAGTTTCACCGCCGCTAGATTCGCCCGACCTTCAATGGCTGGCGCCTTGGTATAGATCGTCAACGAACCGTCGTCATTCGTGATGACCTCTTCAAGATGGCGGGAATTAGGTTTGAGAAGGACGGAGATTTTCATAGTTCAATAATCATTGCCCTCAAAATGACATCGCCTCCAATTCTCGCGGTAAAATCTCCTGCACTTCTACCGAACCCGCCACCAGATGGTAACCCCGCAACCGTTGCGGTAAATCACTTTCGGCATGGCGCCAGTCAACCGGGCGGTTTTCATCAAAATAATCCAACAATTCTGCGTTCAAAAAATGCTCGCGCGGCAGATCCACCGAGCCGTCTTGATTGACGATCAGTGCGATCGACAAACCAGCCGTCGTGCCGTTTTCGTTTTTGGCATACGCCGCCGTTACCAGATGAACCAGCGGCTCAAATTTCAGCACCGACTGGTCGCTCGCTTCCACCTGCGCCTGGCCGCGACGCGCTAACTGCTGATTGATTTTTGTTGTCAATTCGTCAACACTTGGCTTACTGTCGCCTGCTCGGCAATAGTCGCAACCGTCTGCCGCCTCGACATATTCCAGCAGCAAATCCATATCAACGTCAGTGTCTTTAACACCATGCTGCGACAATTGCTCCACCATTTCATGCAGCGCGCCCAGCAAACTATAATCATTAGCATTTCTGGCAGAATCACCGATGCGGATGATAGCGCGAGCGATGGTGATAGGATTTTTAGACTTACTCATACGCCTATTTATACTCTGGTCTATCATAATTTATATATCAATCCAACAAACTCGCTCCGCCGCCAGCGTCATACGTCGCGCGTTTTTGACTCCACTCGTTACCATAACGCTTGGCTTGTTCTAATACCATGTTAGTCGCCCGCACCTGCTGGTCTGGCGGGTAGCCATATTTTGCCAACGTTTTCTTGACGTTAACTTTCAGTTTTGCCTGAACATTCCTGCGCTCTGCCCAGTCAATCGTCGCATCTCGACGCACCTGCTCTAACAATACTTTTGCGATATCACGCAGTTGCGCATCACCCAGCACTTCACGAGCACTGCCATTTTCAACCAGCGCATCATAAAAGATAATCTCATCCTCACTGAGGCCATCAACCGCTCCGTTCTCAACAGTCTGGCGAATTTTCTGTCCGATGTTGATCAATTCTTCGATCACCTGCGCCGCCTCAATCGTCCCGTTTCTATACCGCGTCAAAGCTTGATTGAGCAACTCAGAGAACTTCGTATCCTTGGCATAATTGCGCGAGAATCGTAGTTTAATTTCATCAGTTAAAAGTTTCTGCAGCGCTTCCACCGCTAAATTCTTGCGCTCCATATGACGAATTTCTGCCAGGAACTCATCGCTTAAAATCGACAATTCCGGCTTTTCCAGTCCTGCCGCCTCAAACACATCGACCACACCAATTGGCGCAATTGCTTTATCGACAATTTGTTTCAGCGCGCTGCGATACTCGGCGTCAGTCACCACCGCCGAGCTGGACACTTTCTCCAGCCGAGCTTTCACCGCCTGAAACAGCGCCACTTCTTCGCGAATTTCTAGCGCCTCGGGCCTGGGCATGACCAACGCGAATGCCTTACTCAGTTCCAAAACGTGCTGCTTCAACCGCTTCTCACCATCTTCCAACCCTAAAATATATTCCTCTGCATCCAAGATAATTTGTAGCTGTTGGTCGGTTGGTGCAGTAAAATATCGCTGGTAGTCAAAGTTACCAAACAAATCGCGCACTACCTCATAGCGCATCTGCATCTGCGCCACCGCCTCAGTAATATCAAGTTGCGGTGCGCCTTGACCACCACTTTGCGTATAGTCAGAAATAGCATCGCGTAGCGCCCCTGCCACACCCAGATAGTCAACCACCAAACCGCCGGTTTTTCCAGGAAACACTCGATTTACCCTGGCAATTGCCTGCATCAAATTATGGCCCTTCAACGGTTTATCCAGATACATGGTGTGCATATTTGGTACATCAAACCCTGTCAGCCACATGTCGCACACAATCACCAATTCAAGTGGATCATTCGGATCCTTGATGCGCTTTTCGATCGCCTTTACTCGCTGCTTGTTACGAATGTGCGGCTGCAAATAGTCAGGGTCACTAGCACTACCGGTAATAATCACCTTTATCACGCCGCGTGCGTCATCGTCACTATGCCAATCCGGCCGATACGCCACAATTTTTTCATACAAATCCGCCGCAATACCGCGGCTCATCGTCACGATCATACCTTTACCACTCAGGACACCTTGCCGAGCCTCAAAGTGCTCAATGATGTCCAAAGCAATCGTATTCAGCCGCTCGCTATTACCGACAATGGCTTCTTTCTGTGCATACTCAGCCTTCAATGCATCCTGACGGCTCAATTCTTCGCCCTCCAGCAAATCATCAACTTCCTTATCCAACCACTGCCGCGTTGCCTCGTCCATATTCAAATCAACCAGCCGACTCTCATAATAAATCGGCACTGTTGCACCATCTTTCACCGCCTGCTCGACGTCATAAATATCGATATAGTCGCCAAACACTGCTGGTGTTGACTTATCGTCCATTTCAATCGGCGTACCCGTAAAGCCAATATAGCTCGCACCCGGCAAGGCATCGCGCATATACTTGGCGTAACCATATACCAGTTGGGCGTCACTGGCTCGGACATGCGCCTTCAAGCCATATTGACTGCGATGGGCCTCATCTGCCATCACGATGACATTGCGTCGATCAGTCAAAACCGGTATTTTATCCTCGTCATCCTCAGGCGAGAATTTTTGGATTGTTGTGAAGATAATTCCGCCTGCTTCGCGCTGCAACAGCCTCCTGAGTTCACTCCGTGAATTAGCTTGCTTCGGATCTTCCCCCAGGAGCTCGCGACAAGCGCTAAACGTACCGAATAATTGACCATCAAGATCATTACGATCCGTCACCACCACGATGGTCGGGTTATGCAAATCACGCGATTTCATCAGCTTGCCAGTATAAAACACCATACTCAAGCTCTTGCCCGACCCTTGCGTATGCCAAACCACGCCAGCCCGTTGGTCACCGCGTTCACTACTAGCTGCCAGCGTCCGATCAAGCGCTTTATTCACCACCCAATATTGATGGTAGGCAGCAACCTTCTTGATTAATTTATCACCATCGCCCCGCTCAAACACGATAAAATTCTGCACCATATCCAGCAAGCGTTCAGGAGTACACGCACCGCGCAGCAGCACTTCCAACATCGGTACATTACCAACTTCCTTCTTGCCGTCAATCGTTTTCCATGGCATCATTCGCTCCAGCGGGCTGGTGATCGTCCCCATTTCGGCTTCTAGTCCATCACTGCTGACACACAGCTCATTAAACCGAAACAGGTCGCTAATCTCGCGCTTATACGTCTGGATTTGCTGATACGCTGCTACCAAATCCGCCTTCATATCAGCCGCATTTTTTAGTTCAATCACCACCAGCGGTAACCCATTCACAAACAGCACAATATCCGGCCGGCGATTATAATCGCCCTGCAAAACCGTCAGCTGATTGACCGCCGCAAAATCATTGTTTTTTGGCGAGGTAAAATCAATCACCCGCACGATATCATGTTTCACTTCGCCACTTGACATGCGATACTGCACCGGCACACCAGCCACCAGCAGTTGATGAAACTCGTGATTATTCTCAATCAAGCTCGGTTTACTAATCTGTGTCAAACGCCGCGTCGCTTCATTCAAGGCCGGTTCTGGAATGTGTGGATTGAGCCGCACCAAAGCATTATATAGCCGCTCCGGCAATACCACCTGCCGCAGCTCACGCTCAGCCGCAGCACCATCCGGACCAATATCCGGTCCATGCAGAATTTGCCAGCCGAGATTAGCCAGAATATCAAGCGCGTATTGTTCGATTTGGGATTCGGTCATATTATAGTAATTATACACCAGATGCCCTAGCTTGGTATGTCTCTAAAAAGGTCAACCTCCTGGCGATCAATAGATATTTTATTCGTCTCCCTGATGCCTTGTAGTATATCGACGTCAACTATACTTGTGTCTCTAACTGTTTTCATTATATCGTCCTTTAGCCAATCAATACACCAGATAATAGAATTATCAATATATGCTCTTTCACTGACTGACCGGGTTAATAATTCATTAAATTGCAAGTCCGGATCAATAGAGTAAGATACTCGCTGCAACCAAATATCTAATAAGCCAGTGTTAGGTATAATCTTGAACTTATCAAGAATTTTTTGAACAAGGAGTCCCCTCCTTGACTCACTCGCCCCACGGATAGTTAGACTCGCAACCGCCATCGCCATATTGTAGTATTTAGGGTTTTTAATTGCCATATTAACTACAATACTCAGCATAACTTCTGGTTTTTCATAATGACGTAAGCTTTTTCCTTGATCTAAGTAATCAAGAAGTTCCTCGTGAAACATATTTAGCTGGCGAGACACCATACCTGAATTAGGATATTTATAACTAGCTGCATAAATCTGCATTAACCATTTTGCAAAATTATCTTTTTCTTTCTTTATATTCGGTATAAATAATTCTTCGATCTTATCCTTTTTAATAGAGCTCAAGACTATATCGCTGCTCTTTTTGGTTTTCTGTGCATTTAATCTAAGACCAAGTATTGCTAAAATTTCAGTTAACTCTTTCAGTATACGAGCTCCTAGATCTGGCCTATTGGTAAAAATTCGATAGTCATCCCTATAGCGAACAATGGAATATTCTCTTTTATCAATATCTTCTATAGCTTGAGCTAAAAGATTATCAGCATATGCAAAGATAAGCTCAGCAATAAAATCAGAAAGAGTGTTTCCCTGAGGTATCCCATTTGTCTGTCGGTGATTCATCATTTGAAAATGCTCATCAATTTTACCTCCCAGAGATTTTTTGTCACGATTGGCATAAGCCTCGTCTTTGCTATGAAGAGCCCATGAAATAGAATGTGTATATATTGATCCGTAACAGTTTGCAACATCAGTTTCTAAAACATATCGAAACTCGAGACCTTTAGCTGCACAGTTTTGCTCAAATTTCTCCCACCAAGCGCGTATTTGCTCAGCTTTCGCACTTTTCTTTTTTGATGGTTGCACCGGAATACTAGCAACTTCAATATTACAGCCCCTTCTTAATTCAGAAAATCGCCTTTTTATAACGCTCCAATTATCCTCCTTAGTGATATAATGCACTAACCCTACATAAATAACCGGGTTTATTATCTCAAATGGTCTCCAGGCTAATTCACCATCTTTGTTACCGTAAATCACTTTATTTACATTGTGTCGATCCCTTGGGTCTTTCTTCTTACGACCACTCACTTCTGGAATAAAAAAGTAATTAATATCATAGCCACCCATTTTACTTGATACAGCTTGAAGTATTGGGTCAAAGTTAAAATATTCAGGCAAATCAAAATTTACATAACTTTTACCGTCCAGAAGAAAGGCACGAGCTTGTTTGTTATCAAGTCCTAATATGTTAGCCATTATGCTTCAATCTCTCCAGAAATTAGTTTTGGTAAAAGTGAGTCACGAAGATTGGTGAGGGTTTGACTTTGTTCATTATTTGACACAATCATATTCAGTAGATCTATAGCGATTTCTTCAAATTGACTCATTATATTAGTGGGTGGTATTTTTATATTCAATTTACCAGTTTCAATTGGGCTTAGGTTCTTCTGGGCTGTACCTTTCGATATACCAACCATTCGACCTTTCATTATTTTTGACCGAAACAGGAAGTATGTGTAAGCTTGACTCTCATCACTGACAAGTTTTGCCACGCGCTGGTTTAATAAGTAATCACGACCCAGCACAATACACACCCTACCAACATTTCCAGTCAAAGAAAGGATAATATCTCCGCTTTTCAAATGAACATACTCCGGTGTTTTATCAGGCGGCGGCTCGCTTAAGTGGTCAGTACAATCTTTAATAAAACTACCATCCTGTACATTCTTGATAGTCACTAGTCCATATTTACCATTAATATCAAAGTCTTTACTCTTGAACGCAAACCCGGAATAAATACGTACTACATCAGACACCCTACCACTTTCCCAATTCTTCGCCTCAGGATTATCAACAAAATAATGACGAAAGAGAGCTTGACCGAGCTGCTCAAGGGTTTCGTTCATGCGGCGATTGAGCTCGATTTTTTCATCAAGACTGCTGAGGATATTGGCAATTTTCTTTTGTTGGTCGAGTGGCGGTAGATTGATTTCCATATTAGGCACTGCCTTGACTGATAGATGCATTACCGTACTGCCATTACTATGTGCCAACATGTACTCTCGAGCAATTGGAGATTTCAGATAATAAAAAAGGTATCTGTGATTGACAATCTCTGTATCCGTCACTACTATTTTTGACAGATCCAACGAAAAACAAGCACTTCTGCCTATATTTGGCATGATTATAGGACTACCGATAATTTCACGATTCTGAGTAAGGTCTGTGTTTGCTATCAGGATATCTCCTGGTTCAACATACTGTGATGGTTTTATCTGTCCTGCATAATATTTTATACCATCAGGGTTATATCCCCCACCTCTAGCAACAGACTTTAGATTCACAAAAGCAATCCCATTTTCTGAATTAGAATAATCGGCACTTCTATATGAAATACCTTTGATAATCTCTGCAACCTCGCCAAGTAGGATCGTTTTTGTCATTTTTTTATTGCCCTTTCGGTAGCCTCGTCCGCGTTCGCATAATCAGACGCGAGTCTGTCGCGTTCAGTTCTTAATTTATCTTCAAGAAAGTTATGCCTACACTCAACATCTGCAAATATATCACTCCACTTTCTGACGTAGATTTTACAATTATCCTTTGAAAATATTAACCCTTTTTCTTTTTCCCCATGCCCTTTATTGGTGTCGATTTCACCCTCTATATAGCCTGATGTATCATATCTATTACCAACAAGCATAAAATCCCAGTAAGTATTATCACCATTAAATCGAGGATCTGAGAATATTGTTCGCTGATATCTCTTAATTTGAGATACTTCGTCCTCTCCAAGCAAAACAGAAGGTCTCTTAAGCTCTATTACTAAATTATTGATTCGGTTATTCTCAACACTTTGCCTGCATAAAAATAAGTCCATCTCCTTATTTTTATCTGGTGATTCCATACTCACGCTTTGTTTTTTACCACCATGCAATATATATAGATATTCTGACAATGCTTTTTCAAATTTAGCTTCAGTACTGGAAACAAGATTATACTCCTCTCCAAAAACCCAAAAATTATGATCCAAAACCCTTTGTACATGATCAACCTCGCGAGAATTGAAGTCGTTATTAAAAACTATCGTTTTTAGAGCATCAATTGTAACATAACGATCCTGGATCATCTTAATAGTTTGAATTATGGCATCTAATTTATTCACCTTTAATAGATTCGCTAATTGTTTCTGCTCTTGATCATCAAGCCGTACAACAGCATCAATTATAGTGTACACTTGATCACGCTGGTTCGAATCCAGAAGTGCATTCAGAAGATGCACGAAAGTCTTTTTCTGCTCTATACTTGAAGTACCTTCACCAAATATTTTTGGTTGGATTTGATAAACACCTTTTATAAGAGCTTTTAGTTCGTTATTGCGGGGAATTTCCCAGCTATTATTAACCTCAGGAATGACATTATCTTTTTCATACCGATCAACGAGATCATCTGCCATCTTTTGGAGATGAGGACTGCGCATACGACGCAGGTATTCATTCATCTCGGAAATGACATATTTAAATTCTTCGTCTTGCTTACTATTAAACTTTTGCTCTTTATTTTGTAGAGGGCTTTGGTCATGACTGATTTTATCCTCGTATGAGAACATGTCAAAATAATCACTTTTTATATATACACTGTGATAAAATTTATCGCCTTTATTGTTCAGTAGAGTTGTAGATTTATAGTTCTCCTTGCCAGTTGAATCTATTAGATAATATCGCGAGAATTCTTTATTTAGTTTTTTCTTCCACTGAATATACTTAACATCAAAGCGAGTTGATGTTGCATCGTGAATAATATTCTCATCCCTTTCATCAGCTATCATTTCTCTATGGTCAAGAGGGCTACCATTAATAGATACAGAAAACATCTTATCTTTGAACAATTCTAAAAACCAACAAAATTCCTGTAACAGGTATTGTTTTACGGTAGTCTCAATGTTACCCGAAGACAGCCCGCGTATCCCCTCAAATATAACCTTCGTTGACGTCCCTTGCTCAAGGTTCACTTCAGAAACAGGCGAACGAGCACCCGTATAACTATGCAAATCATCAGACTTGATTTCTATATCATATTTATAAAGCTTACTGCTTTTTTTATATACCGTTGTCCATCGTGCAATATTTGCAAACGTAAAAAACGTAAGTCGACCCACTCCATTTTTACCATGCAGCAAGGAATGGTGTTTAGAATCTATCTTCTTTAGTGCCTTTTCCGATTCATGAAAAGGCTTAAACTTCACAGACAATAAACCCTGAGGTATTCCACTTCCATTATCTGCTATAGTAATACTTCTTAACGATCCTAACTCATTTTCTTCGTAGCTAATGTCTATACTAGTTGCACCTGCATCAAATCCATTCCAAATATATTCGGCGATTGATTCCTGTGGCGAATAAGCACTTAATATAGATTTGACTCCGTCTCCACCAAGCTGAATCTCGTCCGAAACAGCTACTTCTGCTAGACTACCTTTTAATACTGTGTTGTTAGTCATTTTTATATGATTCTTTTATTATTTTTAGGTTTATGGAGATAGATTTTTCTAGCTCGCGGCTCTTCGCAAACTGCCCTTCAAGCTCGGCTGTCAGCCTAGCAAATTTCTCGGCGAACGGTTCATCGTCTTCTTCCGCTTCCTCGACCCCCACGTAACGGCCAGGTGTCAGTACATAATCGTGCTGCTTGATCTCTTCTAGTTCAGCAACTTTGCAGAAACCTGGCTGGTCAGCGTAATCCGCGCTGGCAGTTTTATAATCATGATATGTCTTTGCCACCCGGGCAATGTCTTCTTCAGTCAGTTCACGGTTGCGGCGGGTTACCATTTTACCCAAATTACGCCCATCGATGAACAGTACTTTACCGTGACGATTAGCACGATCGCGCGACACAAACCACAGACAGCACGGTATAGCAACGTTGAAGAACAGCTGACTTGGCAATGTGACGATGGCGTCAACTATATTCTCGGTTACTAACTTCTCACGGATATCACCTTCGCCGCCAGTTTGACTGCTCATGCTCCCATTTGCTAACACAAAGCCCGCCGTACCGCGCGGTCTTAGGTGGTGAATCATATGTTGAATCCAGGCAAAGTTAGCATTACCCTTTGGCGGCAGTCCATACTTCCAGCGTGGGTCAGCCTGCAAATGTTCTTGGCCCCAGTCACTAATATTAAACGGTGGATTGGCTAAGATATAATCAGCTTTCAGGTCGGGAAGCTGGTCATCCATCAAGGTGTCGCCGCGTTTGATATTCGCGTCAATTCCCCGAATTGCCATATTCATCTTAGCTAACCGCCAAGTGGTTTCGTTGAGTTCCTGACCATACACCGCGATATCGCTAACGCGGCCCGCATGCTCCTCGACAAACTTCTCACTCCAGACGAACATACCGCCACTACCACAACACGGGTCGTACACACGCCCGCTGTATGGCTCAAGCATTTCTACCAGCAGCTTGACGATAGAGCGCGGCGTGTAGAATTCGCCGCCGTGTTTACCCTCACTGTCGGCAAACATACCCATAAAGTATTCGTACACTTGACCAAGCAAATCTTTGGAACTGGCAGTATCAAATTTGGTATTTGTAAATAAATCAATGAGTTCACCCAATCGACGCTTATCCAGAGCTTCACGAGCATAATTTTTCGGCAACACACCCTTCAGACTAGGGTTATCGCGCTCAATTGCCTCCATGGCACCATCAACTAAGACACCAATTTCTGGCTGTTTGGCATTTGCGACGAGGTGCTCCCAGCGAGCCTCCTTGGGAATCCAAAAAACATTCTCCGCCAGATACCAATCCCGATCTTCAGGATCATAATTCTCATTAATCGCCTCCTGATACCGCGCCGAAAACGCATCTGAAACGTATTTTAGAAAAATTAGTCCCAGCACGACATATTTATAGTCCGACGAACTGATATTACCCCGTAGTTTATCCGCCGCAGCCCACAACTGTTTTTCAAGTTCCCTCGTATTCATAGATAGATTATATCAGATTTGGGAGTCGCTTACTCTGAGTCTAGCAGACTTTTGTAGTCAGTTTTCGTAACAATAATATGATCATTAAGCGTAATGCCAAGCAGTTTCCCCGCTTCTGCCAGCCTGTTCGTGACATCTTTATCAGCCTGACTCGCCTCCAAGCTCCCGCTCGGATGATTATGCGCCACGATGATGCTGGCAGCGCGGTCGGCGATGGCGTCGGCGAAGACCTCGCGCGGGTGCACCAGGCTGGCGGTCAGCGTGCCGATGGTCACCACCCGCTTGGCGATCAAACGATTCGCACCATCCAGCGTCAGGCAGACGAAATATTCCTGCTTTTTATCGCGAATGTCGGCCAGTAGCTCGACCGCCTTTTCCGGCGAATCAATCACCGGGCGCTCGTCGTCCATCAAATAGCGCCGCGCCAACTCAAAATTCGCCAAAATCACCGGGATTTTCGCTTCGCCCAAGCCAACCACACCGCGTAAATCATCGTATGACAACTCACCACCCTTGTCGCGCAGCAGCCTCAACACCTGGCGAGCAATCTTGCCAACATCCGCCCGAGCATTACCGCTGCCGATAATCGCCATCAAGAGTTCCAAGTCGCTCAGCCGCGCCGTACCGTAACGCACTAGTTTCTCGCGGGGACGATCATCGGGACGGCGATCTTGCATTTTCATCACACACCCCACACCTTCATCAATAACGTCACGGTTACCACCGCCCCAGCGACATAGTTCAGCCACAAGAAACGTCGCCAGCCCGCCCGTGCCTCCGCCGAGCGTTCATCACGAATTCGTACAAACGGCAGTAGATTGATGATATATAAGCTGCCTGCAGATGCCACTGGCCATGCCGCCACACCCAGGCACGCTACCAACCCGACCGCCGCCGCATACAGCAGTATCGCTAACCAGACGGTCGACCGCGCACCAAACACCGTGGCGATGGAGCGAATCTTGGCTTCGCGGTCTGGCACAATATCTTGCACCGCACCAAACGCCTGACTAGCCATACCCCAGCAAAAAAATGCGACAGCCACCAACCATCCCGCTTGCGTCGTGCCAACCAACGAATAAGCATACAGCAGTGGACCGACAAAATGCAGACTCGAGGTCACCGAATCCAGCAGCGGCACTTCCTTAAACCGCAACCCCTTCGCGCTATATGCCACCACAAAAAACAACACTGCCGCTAACACCAACGCACTTTGCCAGTTGCCCAACAGCACCAATGCCAGCACGAATGGCAGACATGACAATACCGCCGACCACACGATCAACCGATGATATTTTCGCGGCGTCACAGCGCCTTCGACACCGCCCTTGCGGGGATTTCGCATATCTGATTCATAGTCGCACACATCATTGATACCATACATCAGCAAATTGTACGGGATGAGGAAAAACAGCGTACCAATAATCAGCCGTGCGTCAATAGCCCCGCCCATGACCACATAGCCCGCCGCAAACGGATAGGCCGTATTCACCCACGACAGCGGTCGCGAGGTCATAAATAAGACGTTAATTTTTTCTTTCACGATTTAACCCCTTCCAAATCGCTGGCACGGCTAAACCAGCCAATAGTGCATAAAACAAATCTTCAATCGGTGCCAGTCCTATACGTATGCCCAAAATTTTATCTGCAGGATAGGTAAACATCCCAAGATGAATCAACAGTGAATCAAACACAATCGTCGTCACCAGCAGTACCACCAGCGTCACCCACACCGCACGGCCAAATGTTAATAATTTGCGCCATACCAGCACACCCAGTACTGTCGTCAAAAACAGCAGATTGAGTACTATATATGTCGCCATCGCTTTACTCCCGCCCGGTAGACTACCAGGCTAAAATAACTCAAAAACAGCAAGAAGAACAATTCTTCCAGCGGAAATTCTGAAAATAAATACACGCCCGACATATACGGCGAATGTCCACTGAGAAAGATGCCGAGCGAGATACCACACATATCCCACACGATGAACGCGCTGGCCATAATGAGCACGGTCAGTACTGTACGGCGAGCATCATGCCAGTAGGCCAGGCGATACCGCCAATCCAGCACTGCCATACCCGCAAAACTAAACATAATTCCCGCTAAATACAGCCAACTCATATATCCTCCTTGGTGAGCGGTCCACGGCTGCGGTTTCCCGTGATGCGCTTGTAGGTCAGCTGCGCACTGATCAAGCACATCGGCAGACCTATCCCCGGTAGCGTCCCTGCACCAACATAATACAAATTTGGCACTTTTTTACTGCGATTACGCGTACGGAACATAACGCTTTGGCTGAGTAAGTGAGATTCACCACCAAAGGCGTTGTACTGCCAGGCATTAAATTGCTCGCCAAACTGCTGCGGACTATAGATGAGCTGAGAGATAATTCGCTTGGACAGATCTGGCTCGCCAGTCATCTCAACAAGAATCTGGATTATCTTATCCTTGCAAGACACTTTTTGTTCTGGCGTCAGCGTTATACCAGCTGGTAACGGCAGCAATACAAGCAAATTTTCATGCCCGGGCGGCGCCAAGTCAGGGTCGGTCTTGGATGGGTTGCAGACGTAGAGCGAGGCATGCTCTGGCACAGTGCCAGTTTCATAAATCGCCGCAAAGTTTTCACGCCAGTTTCTCACAAAGTAGAGATTATGATGTTGTAAATTCGACAATCCCCCTTTGACACCCAGCGAAACTAGCAACGCGCCTGGCCCCGGCTGGCGTTTTTGCCAATACTTTTCGGGGTAGCTTTGGGCTGCTGCTGGCAATAATTTGGTTTCAGTATGATGGATATCGGCTGCTGAAATTACCAAGTCAACCGCAATGTGTTCGCCGTTCATCAGTTCAATACCCGTGGCCTGATTACCTTCCAGTACGATCCGCTTCACTGGTGAGTTGTAGTGAAATCTCACACCCAAACTTTCTCCCAGCCGCTCCATGCTGCTCACCAATTCCATCATGCCACGCCGTGGATAGTAGACACCGCTACGAAAATCGAGATGACTCATCAGGCTATAGACGGCCGGTGCTTGAAACGGGCTGGAACCCAAAAATACCATGTGATACTCCAGCAATTGTTTGAGCCGAAGATCCCGAAACCAGCGGCTAACATGCGCGTCCAGTGTCCGCCACACTAGCGGCAACATGGTCGGTAACTGGCGCAGGAGCGGCCACTGTAACACATCACTAAAACGTGTGAAATTATTATACAGCGCATGCTTTACCGCTACCTCATACACCTGGCTGCTGCGTGCCACATAGCGCTGCAGTTTTTCACCCGCACCGGGTTCAATTGCTTCAAATATTGCCATGTCTTTGTCAACATCACCCTGAATAATCAGTGGCTCATGACCTTCGCTCCAGACTTTGTAGCCAGGCGAAAATCGCACCAAGTCGAGTTCTGTCTCGGCCGATTGGCCAAACAATTGATAATACTGCTCAAAAATTTCTGGCATCAAATACCACGACGGGCCAAGATCAAAGGTAAAGCCATCTTGCTTGACCACTTGAATCCGCCCACCGGCTGACGGGTTCTTCTCGTACACCGCCACCTCGTACCCTGCTTTCGCCAGCAAATTTGCCAGCGCCAGCCCGCCATACCCCGCACCGATAATCACCGCTTTTTTCGTCACAACCCCACTGCTCCTCTCACAAATAATAATAACTTCACACCATTCGGCACCCGAATGCGCCGCGATTTAATGTCGGCAGCTGATGTGTTTTGTAGCCGCCGAAACAGTGCTTCATAATATAACATACTGGTGCGCACTGCTCGACGAGCAGTCAACGGTAATTTATGCACACTTGCTTTGGCTACGGCAAAATCCGCCGCGATATCCGCTTCGATGGCCCGCTTGCTGGCCTCACTAAACGATAGGTAATCAACGCCCGGGAAATACACCCGCCCCAATAGCTCATAATCTGCCCTCAAGTCACGCAAAAAATTCACTTTTTGGTAGGCCGCACCCAAATGGCTGGCACCATCACGCAGCTGTTCATACTGAGCTGCATCGCCTTCAACGAACACCTTGAGACACATCAACCCCACCACTTCCGCCGAGCCGTAAATGTAGCGTCGATAGGTAGCCTCATCGTACGCAGTGGCCGCCATATCCATCCGCATGCTCGCGAAAAAAGGGGCAATGAGTTCTGGCTCGATGCCATACTTTTGAGTTGTCAGGGCAAAGGCATGAACGATTGGGTTGGTCGAATAGCCCTGTTTGCACGCCTGGTAGACCACCGCCTCAAAATCATCAAGCTGCGCCATCGCATCCTCGCCGCGGTACGTATCGACAATCTCATCCGCTAGCCGCACCATACCATAGATCGCGTAAATATGCGGCCGAATGCGCGCAGCAAACAGCCGGCTGCTCATCGAAAAAGAGGTCGAATACCGCCGCGTCAATCGCTCTGCCAGCTCGTAGCTCATTTGCTGGTACACTTCCATCAGCAGTACCGTCCTTGCATACTACTAATTATACCCTAATGATATACCAAACCATCCAATTAAACGACCATTTGCCAAACGTTATTTTCTGATAACGACAGGCGATGGTAATTGGACCTAGCTGTATTTTATATGGACATTGCTTGGCAGCTGGATCTTCCGTCTGAGAATGAGCCGTCTTATTATCAATCTGTACAGTTGTGGATTTACCAACATACCCGTCGGCTTTCATACCTGTCACGGTAATCGTTCTGGTTTTTGATATATCGACATCAGTGATATCAAGTTGTCGCTGCTCACCGACCGCCCAGCCGAGATTATTGTCATCCAGACGAATCAGCCAGCGCGAAGACAAATTATCAACCGGTTGCCAATTGAGCCGAATCGTCGCCTTAGTGCCATTTCGCTCAATAATTTTTGCCGAGACCTGAGGCGCTCCAGGACCAACAGGCCGATTAGGTTTGATGCCAACTTTAACAGGTGCCGATATGTTTGATACCGTGTCATTATCAGCACTCATTCGCACCTGCATGATGCCATCAAATTTTTCAGTGTAAACATGGCTAGCAACTGGGTTTGTCGTTGTTTGATCAATCTTACCATCGCCATCAAAATCCCATTCGTACTTTGTGATCTTGCCATCAACGACATACGAATCACTGGCGTCAAACGTAATTTCCTGGCCAATCTCCGCATAATATTCACCAATCTTCAACTTAGCGTTTGGACGATTCTTGATCTTAGTTAAAGCTTTCGTTAGTGCACCAATTGTGTCATTCTCGCCACCGCTAACAACGACCTGACCCGAGGTTTGTTTAGCGACATCTGTGTACGAACTCGCCAGATGATGTTCCACGACCGGATATACATTCACTGGATCAATTTCCAGCGAACGCTTAGCCACAGCCGCCACGGTCGAACCATCAACCTTATCTGGCTCGTGATAGCCAGCATCAGTCAACAGAATCATCGCTTTTGTCGCCCCTTTTTGCCATTTCATCTCATTCATGGCCACCATACTAGCATACAACGCTGCCTCTGGTGTGTCACCGCCACCATCAACTGAAATACTATCAAGTTTAGCAAGCAGGTCAGTGGTATCTGACTGTAAATCTGACAATTTTTTAGCAGTATACTCATCACCAGCATCACGATACACAACCAGTCCAACTCGTCCGTTTATTTCTTTGATCTTCGAGCTATAATTCCTGATGAACGTTTTCATCTGATCAATATATGGACGCATCGACCCGGTGGTATCCAAAACAAACACCACGTCAGTTCCCGTCGTGCCCATATTATTATTTGAACGCTTGTCATTGATTATTGGACCGTCTTGCGGAGTAGACTGAATAGCCTTATTTAACCGAATAGCCGCCTCGAAGACACCGTCGTCGATTGGTCCATTGGTATTGGCGTATTTACCGTGTCCATCTGTATCCCAAGCAAATTTTGAGCTACCACATACATAGTCATGACCGAGACACCACAGTCCAGTCTTTACATTATCTTCGTCTGGCAAAAACGGTTTTCGGGCACCGAGTGCACCGTTATCAACGAAGCAGTTAGCAATTTCGCGGCGATAGGTTGATAACTTTTTCTTAAAGCACGCTGGCGGCAGGATACCTTCACCTTCTGGCAAATATAATTTAGGATCGCCGAACAACATCGTAAAGACTATCTTCTGCTTGATGTCAGATGATATGCCAGGCAAGGTCTGTCCAACCACCTGCGCACCCTGTGAGTAACCTCCCAAAATGAAAAACTCTTTGGGACATTTGCGGTGGCGAGCAGTTAAATAGGCGTTCAATTCTGCGACACCTTGATCGACGCTTTTGCCATAATCATGTTTCATACCACCACTCATCTTGGCGCCAATGGCGTTGCCATTCATAAGATTACTAACATTAACCGCTGGATACTGGTTGCCGCCGTAACTTTCGCTGCCGAGTTCGTAAAAATTTAATTTATCTTTACCAACCCTATCTTGAAGTTGTTTACGAAAAGCCCTAACCTCTTTAGCATTAAGCTCTTGTCCAGAACCACGAGCGAATATAGCTGTAGCCAACATACATTTGTCATCGACCTTCTTCGCCATGACACCGGTATCAAAGACAAGTACACTAGCAATTGCAGTTACTGCAGGTACCATATAGATTAATACTTTTTGCTTAATCATAAATTTGACCCTTTCTCCTTATAAATAAATATATTTCTGTATCATTAGTTGAATTTTTATACTCAACCATCACACTAAACTGATAGCGACCTCTTTCTCCAACGTACTCGCATGAATCTAAAGCCGTACCATCATCATAATCTACACATTGGCTGTGACTTGTATTAACCTGCGAAAAATTTTCAATAAACTTCTTCGCATCATTTTGTGTAATTTTACCCTTTACAATCCAAGATTTAGACATTTCTGGACAATTTCCCATCAAACATAAGAACTGTGGCGGCACTACTTTATACTTAGTCTGTTGCCACCCATCAAGCGGCCTAAAACTATCCGCCACCGCCTCGATATCTTTCGTACTACCTCGCCACAATACCAAACAAGCTACTAGTCCAACCAAGACCATCAAGCCGACAAACAAACACAATGCTATCTTTTTTAAATTAATTTTTTTATTACCCTTCATGTAGACCTCCTTATAATCAAAAGACGCCCTAAAGGGCGCTTACAAACTAGAATAATTGACATATTGACTGGCGGTGCATAATCACAAACCATATGCGGTTATTATAGCTTATGGTTTTTATAATGTCTATTGTATGCTCAGCTTATTTTCCTGTGCGTTATAATATCACTACCAACACACCAACCAACTAACTATCGCGTACCTCCGCTGCACAGCTTTTCTCTATATTCTATAAATTCCCTTTTATACCCCATCCTCACAGGAATTTCTGCGCCAGGATGCGTGGAATTATAATGTAAAAATCTACCAGAACCAAGCATCCAGAACAGCTTATCAACTGACACTGGTTCTTTCCCGACCAACTGTGCAATAGCCACAATTGCTTTAAAGACTTCATAAGCGTTACGCTGCGTGACTATTCCTGTACCATAAAAGATATCAATCAAATGAACATCTGATTTACCATATTGATGGTAGCCAGCTTCTTTGAGAAAATTACAAGCTAAAGTAAATCCAAACCCGTAAATCTCATGCTCAAGCACCATTGGCAAGGCGATGAAAGTCTTTGGATTTGAAGTAAAGGTTGCGACATAACCAAAAAACTCTTTTTCAGTAAAATCTTCTAGAAAACGAGCAATTGATAGAATACCTTTTGCATAACCATACCATGCACTACGTACTTTCTGCGCGTCAATAGTTTTTTCAGGAAACACTACCGCCAAATCATTCATAAATATCGCCACATCGTCACCGTAGCGCCTATTGACCCTGTATGGATCAAAGTCATACAAAAACTCACGAGCACGTACTTCAAAATCCCGACCAATAAAATTAGGAAATCCTTGCCGCTCTCGCAAGCTAACCACCATCCAATAAAATACCCCTCTCTCGCCACACATGCTCCTAACTGTTTCTTTTAGACATGCGGTCAACTCATCGTCGATGATTTTGCTACCACAAGTTTCTAGATTCATATCATCAAGCTTTTGTGCAAGAAATTGATAAGCATCGTTGTATATATGTATTAGATTATTAGTCATATCCAACCTTACAAAATAGTTATTTTATTCTGCTTTCATGTCAATTACACAAAACTGCCTACTAGTTATAGATTACCTTGTTATCTCGTCTGTTATAAACAACATAAACCGCCACCACCCCAACCAGTTTCGTCAACCATGAAATGACGCTAGTGCTACTGGTAGCCGGGGTTCTATTATCTTCCGGATTCAGCCGACTGTCATCCATCCACAAACCGAAGGGTGGATGGTTTTTGATAATCAGAACATCCTCATCCGCGACGCTTACTTCACTGCTATAGTTATACTCGTCAGAAGCAGCATCTGTTGCTAACTCATCTGGCTCATTTAGTTCATATAGCTCGAGCTCTGCTGACTCGGTCATCTCTTCATCAGAAACAGGCTCTTCCAGTCTTTCAGGTGGCAGCTCAATATCTGATCTTACGTCACCAATCTCTATAACTGCTGTCTTAATTTCATCATCACACCACAAGTTGTTTTCTCCCGATGTTGTCGTAATTACATCATACTGCTTCTCACAAGGCAAACCATATTTTTCCAATACTTGCGCTGGTGCCTCCTTTGACTCAACGGTAAGGACTGACTTAATAGTCGGTGGAGCAGGGACTACGAGTTGCTCCACTGGCTCATAGTCATCCTTGGTATTTTCGGGTACTGATACTACCTGGAGATTATCCAACGGTTCTATGGACTCAATCTCAATCTCATCAGCCATAAAAACTTCTGGCTTATCAATTTCTTCACTTGCCACAATCGTCACTTCCGTTAACGGCTCCGTTGTCACTGCCTCAGTCAAAGGCGCTTCTGGCTCCGCCACTGACGACTGTTCAACAAAGAATACTACATCCTCCTCGGCCCACACTTCTTCGCTATTACCACGAGAATTCTCTTCCATTACCACATCATCAAACTGCTCAACTGGAGGAGTCTGCGCTTCATAAACCGTTTGATCCACTGCCGCTTCCTGATTACCATCCTGTGGTAACTCAATCTGGAGTTCATCTTCATTACCAGCAGTAGCGACAGAAGGCTTTACGTCTATCACTTCTCGTTCGGTTACGGCATCGTCCCCGGGCACCACTTTCACCGCCTCATACACTGCTGGCGTATCAACAATAGTAGGCTGTGGTGGGGTGTCATCAACCGCAGACTCTTCATTCACAAAGATCATCTCTTCACCATGTTCAACACTGTTTTGAATTGGTGACGGCACCGCCGCCGGCTGATCAGACTGCTTCTTTACTGGCATTGACGCGGCGGCAATTATTTCTTTGGCGGGTGTTTCACGTTTCACGTCTTCGGTCTGTATATCAACTGACGGCTCCGGCGCTTGGGTGGAGAGTTCTTGTTCAATAGCTGGCAGTGCGCTCTTTTCTTCCACCTCACCCACTATATCATGGCTATTATTATAATCTCCTGTGTCATCGGCTGTGGTGTTATGTGCCGGCGTTTCTCTTGATGGCACTTCAACTGGTACGGTTAGCGACAAACTATCAGCCAACTCAGCTGGGTTAACTAACCCTGGCTCTTGTACCTCAATCTGCGGTGACGCCTGAACATCATTCGCCGCTATGGCAGCAAAATCGTCATTTACCTTATGCACATCATCGGTAGCAGCCACGATCGGCTCAACTTCAATTCTCATCGACGTCGGTTGCTTGTTATCATGATGCTCTGCGTCAGAAAAAACATTAACAACATGCTGCACTATCTTCTTTGAAGAATTGCTTACCTCTGCCGCTTCAGTGTCTATATCATCACCCAGAGATTCGACCGTCTCGTTAGTCAAAGCTTTACACTCTTGTTCCTGAGATACCATCTGTTCGTTCGATTCATCTACTCCATCCTCACTAACTTTAGTAGCCTCTGTACTTATTGTATTCGCCTCACCATCATTGGAGTTGACGTAACCCGCCACGACAATGTCATCATCATTGTCATTCAGTAGCTCGCTCAAATACGATTCGCGCCCTGGCGCTGGCTGTAAATTTTCACTGGCAAAATTGCGCATGCGTAAAATCGGACAGTCATCGCGTGCTACGCAACTAGCACAAGCTACGCTCGCCACACCCTGACATATTGTCTCTCTTCGCTCGTCACTCATCAAGTTTTCCGGCGAGTTAATCTCGCTTTTGCTGGTAAGCGATAATGCGTCAACCGGCGCAGGTATATCTTTTAAGTCGGTACTGTCATCCATGAAAGTGTCAAGCTTTTCTTTGCCACTAGCCACCGTCACTAAGTCAAGGTTTGCCGTTTCGTCCGTATCAGCATCCACCTCCTTGCCGATGTCGCCAACACCAGACGAAAATTCCTCACCGTCAGCACCGTCTCTTAGCGACGAAAATACGTCAAAATTATCACCGTCAATTCCTGTCGGTGATAATCCTACGGTAGTCGCCTCTCCAATCATTGTTCAAAAAATGTCTCCGTTGAAATACGTGATTCATCGACACCAGCGGCGGTTAGTTTTTGCCAAACATCGCGCACAAACGGCAGGCTGCCACAAACCAGAAAGTGCGCCTCGTCCGGCGTTTCAGCGACGATCTTCGCCACCTCAAACCGCCCGTTATGCCAGCCGTCTCGTTCCTCAACCTGCTGACGAGTACTAAACTTGTTGACTGTAATATTCGACGCTGCTAACTCTTCCGAGAACACCATATATTCTGGCGATTTTTGACTCAAATAGAGAAAAGTCGACTGCTGGGCGTCCGCCAAAATACTCCAAATCGGACTCAGCCCACACCCCGCCGCGATGCCAACCAAGGGCCGCTCGGTTTGCGAATTGAAATCGCCGTATGCCCGGCTAATCTGCAGCGTATCGCCAACCTGACGCGAACACAAATAACTCGAGAATTCGCCGCCCACATTTTTCACGGTAATCGACATCAATTCCTCATGCGGACGCGAGGAAATACTATAGGCCTTGCCTTCGCGCACCTGACTGCCATCGATAAACACCGTGATATATTGCCCCGCCATAAAGTCAAACGGCCGTGCAACATACAGTGTCATCACCTCGGGATTTTCCTGGCGCACACGCACAATTTCTACAGTTAGTGAATCACGCATTCGTCAACATACCTTTCCATTATGTTTTGAGCGGCCCTAAATTCTTCGTCAGTAAACGTATGGTAATTGGTAAACTTCGGGCTAATCGTGGTACCGGTGCGAAAATGCTGCAGGGCAAAGCGTTTAGCTCCTTTGACCAACTCGCCAATCTTTTCAAAATCCGCTACCTCCAACTGCTCGCGGACGATCGTCGTCCGAAATTCGTGACCGATCCCTGAATCAATCATCAACCGTACGTTCTCCTTGATAGCCTCCAGATCAATCGGCCGCGCCGCAATCTCCACGTATTTCTCCAACGGACCCTTGACGTCCATAGCGATGAAGTCAATCGTCCCCTCCTCGACCATGCCGCGCACCATGTCAGGATGCGTGCCGTTGGTGTCTAGCTTGACATCAAAACCAAGCTGCTTGATCATCCGGCACAGCACCGGCAAATCTTCGTTGACCGTCGGCTCGCCTCCAGAAATCACCACGCCGTCTAGCCGGCCAATGCGCGATTTCAAGAATATCATCGCCTCCTCGACTGGAATGCTCGGTGCCAACCGCTCGGGCAATACCAGTTCAGGATTATGGCAGTAGCCGCAGCGCATATTACATCCGGAGAGAAACAGTGCTGCCGCCACGTGCCCTGGATAGTCCACCAGCGACAGCTTCTGAATCCCGCCGATCGCCACCTTAAGCTGGGACAGCGACGGCGCAAGCTCGCTGGTGTTCGGCGGCATCGTCATAATGCTCCCTCATGTCAAATTCAGCTTGCTTACCCTTGTTCCACTGAGAAACTGGACGCAAGAAGCCAACCACACGTGAGTAAACTTCGGTCGTTTCATTACAATTTGGACAGGTTGGATGTTCACCAACCAAGTAGCCGTGATTTTTACAAATACTAAAGCTTGGACTAAAGGTAAAGTACGGCAATTTGTAATTTTCACAAATCGTCTTCACTAGTTTTTTCAGCGTCTGTGGATCATCCATGCGCTCGCCCAGGAAGAAGTGAATCACCGTACCCCCCGTGTATTTGGTCTGCAAGTTATCCTGCAAATCCATCAGCTCGAATAAATCATCGGTGTAGTTAACTGGCAAGTGGCTGGAGTTGGTATAGAACGGATGCTTGACCGCCGCGCCGAGGCCATTGGCAAAGTGTGCTCGGTCAGGGAAGCTGGCTTTGTCAATTTGCGCCAAACGGTAGGTCGTGCCCTCAGCTGGTGTCGCCTCCAGGTTGTAGTTGTTGCCTGTTTCTTTCTGGTATTCCACCAAGCGGTCGCGCATAAAGTCAAGCGTTTTCTCAGCAAAGGCCTTACCCTTTTCGGTACCGATATCAACGCCCAGCAAATTCAATGCCGCCTCATTTGTACCAATCAAACCGATGGTCGAGAAGTGATTCTTCCAGTATTGATTAAATCGCTGCTTGATATTACGCAAGTAAAACTTGGTGTATGGATAGAGGTTGGCATCAGTCAATCGCTCCAATACCTTACGCTTGGTTTCCAAGCTATCTTTCGCCATATCCATCAATTCGCTCAGACCCTTGAAGAACTCTTTCTCGTTCTTTGATTTCAGCGCCAAACGTGGCAAATTGATAGTGACCACACCAACCGAACCAGTCATTGGATTTGAACCAAACAGTCCACCACCGCGGTATTCCAGCTGGCGATTATCGATGCGCAGGCGACAGCACATCGAGCGCGCGTCTTCTGGATCCATGTCAGAATTGATAAAGTTTGAGAAGTATGGAATGCCGTATTTAGCACTGGCTTCCCACAGGCTTTCGATCACTGGATTATCCCAGTTGAAATCTTTGGTGATATTAACCGTTGGAATTGGGAAGGTAAAGACGCGGCCGTTAGCATCACCTTCAGACAAGACCTCGAGTAGCGCCTTGTTGAGCATATTCATTTCTTCTTGATAATCACCATAAGTGGAGTCCTGCATCTCACCGCCGATGATCACTGGGTTATCCGCCATATGCTTTGGACATTCGAGGTCAAGTGTAATGTTGGTAAATGGCGTCTGGAACCCAACCCGAGTTGGCACATTAACGTTAAAGACAAATTCTTGCAACGCTTGCTTAACCTCACCGTAGTTCAATTTATCAGCGCGAATAAATGGCGCCAGTAGTGTATCAAAATCAGAGAATGCTTGAGCGCCAGCGGCCTCACCTTGCAGGGTGTAAAAGAAGTTTACTACTTGACCCAATGCCGAACGGAAATGCTTGGCTGGCTTGGAGGCCACCTTGCCAGCAACACCAGTGAAACCTTCTTGCAACAAGTCAGTCAAATCCCAACCGACACAGTACACACTGAGGAGGTTCAGGTCGTGAATATGCAAATCACCCTCTTTGTGCGCCTGACCAATCTTTGGTGTATAAATCTTGTCCAACCAGTAAGTCTTCGTAACTTCCGCCGAGACGTAATTGTTCAACCCCTGTAGACTGTAGCCCATGTTGGAGTTCTCATTCACCTTCCAGTCCAGATTACCAATATATTGATCGATCAAATCAACATGCGCGTTGGATGTAATTTCGCGCAATTTTTTGTGCTGGTCACGGTAAATAATGTAGGCCTTGGCAGTTTTCTTAAACTTAGAATCAATCAAAATATCCTCGACGATATCCTGGATATCTTCAACATCTGGCAACTGTTTTTGATTACGAGCTTCCAACACCGCCAATACTTTCTCGGTTAGTTCCTTGGCAGTTTTTTTGTCAAATTCGCCAGTCTCTAGGCCCGCTTTTTCAATGGCTTTTTCGATTTTTTTGCGATCAAATTTGACGGTGCGACCATCACGTTTTTTGATTGATTTGTACATACCCCTCCTTATTATGACAACAACAAACAGACCCCAACCTCCCCGAGGGGTGCGTGTTGCAAAAAACGTTATTTATTTTCTAAAACACCATATGTAGTGCTTAATATAGAATATACACGCGATATATAGCGTCTGTCAACGAAAATGCATTGTATTATTTACATGTGAGATGCGGAAGTATTTGCTCCCTCTGATAACGCCAAGATGTCGCGGCGAATCGTATCAACAATTTCTGCCTGAGCCAGCTGTTCGCCAATTCGCCGCTCACCTGGTACTCCCAAAACATCTTGATCTTTCCACCACTGGCGCATTTCCGCTTCGCCAAATTCATGAGCGTTTGGCTTTGTGGCGTGGCGACGCACCGTTTCCTCAAACGATATGTCAAAATAGTAAATCAACTTTTCGCCCTGAAAATCATTCAGCAGCCGACGCAGCATCGCGCCGTATTTTTTATTGCTCAAAATACCTTCCAAAATCACCGTATAACCAACGTTATTGCCGTACATACATAGATCATAAATCAGCTGAATCGCCGGGTTGCTTTCACTGTCTTTCACGCGAAGTATTTCCCGCCGCACCATATCCTGCGATACCAACATCGTGCCGTAGCCCAGCTGACGCTGGAGCAGGCGTGCCGTGCTGGTTTTACCGCAGCCAGAATTACCGCGGAGAATGATTAGCGAGGTCGTCACGTGCGCTCCAGTAAATCATAAGCGGTGGCCGCTGACAGCGCCTGCATTTGACGAAGAGTATCGCCCGGCTGGAGTGGCGGTTTGAGACTGCGGATGAGATAAAAACCGACAAATGCCGCCAGCATCTCCACATTGAGATCATCTAGCCATGGTGTTACATCCTGACCATGCCGCGCCATGTCGACCAGAAACTCCGTTGCCCCAGACCCCCGAGGCGCATAGGAAGCCCAATTCCAATCAACCAATTTCAACTCACTAGTTTGCGGATGAAACGCCAAGTTATCACTGCGCACATCAGTGTGGTTAAAGCAATCTTCTGGCTGTTTGACGAAGTGTTTGGCACGCACTGAAATATCGGCTAATTTATCACTCCTACTGAGTAATTCCATCATCTTCTGACAACGGCGCTGGTTGACCTCTGATTGCTCCGATAATAATGTTCGGTAGTTATCAATCAGCTGACAGCGAATATCAGCCTCGGCAATAATTCTATCAATGCCCTCATCCAAGCCGAGTTCCGCCGTCGTAAACGGCTGTAATTGCAATTCCTTAATCACCTCATGCGGCAAATCTGTTTTTTCCAACTCGCGAGTTGCCGCTACCACCGCTGAGATGTATCGTTCCGCCACAGATTTTTCCGATGGCGGCCACCATAGCCAACCATCCGCCGACGAATAGCTACTCGTCATTAGCACCTGCCCATCATCGCTAAGCACTGACCAGTCAGCCACATATTGCGGGTGAAGTTTCTGCAATAACCGCGTCACCTCATAATCTTTTTTCAGCCAAGCTAATTCCCGCTCGCCGTCGTCCGGCAGTAAATCAACATCAACCTCTTTGACAAAAATTGTCTTATTGCCCGCTGACACCAAGGCGCAGCGATTACGCGAAAAGCCGCCGCTCACCGAGGTAATTTGTAAATCAGATACATCGACACCGAGCTCCGCTGCAGCACACTGCAATGATCTGTCGGTCAGCAACTTATCAGGGCAAGGCAAGGTTTCCATATGGGAATTATAACATTTAAAATATACCTGGCGCGATATAATCAGGCAGACCTATGCCATGTTATATAGCGACAGTTTCTGTATTACACTCCCGTGTCTCGCCGATAAAAGCCAATCGCTGCCACACCAAGCGCCACCAAGCTCACAAAGATTAAGACTACCAATTTTCCTAGGTCTAATCCATCCATCAAACTGCCCGGAATATTGTAGTAATGAATCAGCGACCAAACGTCGTAATCTTTCCAGCTTTCGATCAGTTTGGCAGTGATTGACAGGGCGTACATTGCTAGAAACATTAGACTACCAACGCCGACAGCCAGCCCGCGCTTTCCTGTCACTGCCTGAGTGACAAAGGTGAGGCTACCAAAACTAAGACTCAAAAACCACAAACTCACACAAGCCCCGGCAACGTGCGTGAGGTTTGGATGAAAATCAAACAGCGGACCGATGAGTGCAATGGTCATACACAGCATCACTGGAGGAATCACCAACAATCCTGCCATCGCCGCATATTTTTGCAGTACAATCGTTACGCGAGTCCGTCGACTGGCGAGGAGCAACTCCAATGTCCCCGAATCTTCTTCCCGGCCAATTACCCCAGCGCCCAGAACAATCGCCGTAATCACCACACCGACCATCGCCACCAGCGGAAACAGCTCAATACTCAACCAACCTTCTGGCGTGGTGCCAATCGCCAAATCGCCAACTACCGCTTTCATACCAGCTGGCATCATGTCGATGAACGGGCTTAGCTGATCGCTAAATTTATTGAACAGCGCCGAAAACAACACCGCCACAACGCTAATGCCAATACCTAAAAACAGCGGCAATTTGTAATTTTGCCGCACCGTCTGCCGCATCATCGCTTTGCCTCCTCGCCTTCATAATACCTCATGAATAATTCTTCTAGTTCCAATTCTGATTCGCGCAATAGTTTTGGTTTGTATTCGGCGATGAACGAGATAAACTCCGTTGCGTCGCCTTTGACGGTAAATTCATATTCGTCGCCACGGTGTTGAACGTTGGTGATAGACGGCACTTTTCTGGCTGCCGCCAGGGACGGTTTTTTAGCAAAGGTCACAATGTAGCGGTGCGTCGCCAGATGTTTCATGGTCGCGATAGGTTCAATGGCAATCAATTTTCCATCGCGAATAAAGCCAGCACGGTGGCAAATTTTTTGCACTTCAGCCAGATCGTGACTGCTGACAAATACCGTCGAGCCTTGCCCAGAAACTTCGCGCACCAAATCGTAAAATACTTGCTTCATCAGCGGATCCAGACCGCTGGTCGGCTCGTCCAAAATCAGCAATTTCGGGCGGTGCATAAAGGCTTGAA
Organism: uncultured Candidatus Saccharibacteria bacterium; assembly: GCA_963536065.1. Lineage (GTDB taxonomy): Bacteria > Patescibacteriota > Saccharimonadia > Saccharimonadales > Saccharimonadaceae > Nanosynbacter. The sequence continues at coordinate 4,898 of CAUSYU010000002.1, read as the reverse complement.
TCAGACCAATTTTCTGGCGATTACCCTTGGAAAGATGGCGAATCGGTCGATCCAGCGCCGCCTCAAAACGCTCAGCCAGTTTATCAACATATCGCCAATCAACCTTCCGACCCGTCCGCGCCAAAAACTTCAGCAATTTCCGGCCAGTCATAGTTTCATACAGCGCAATGTCGCCCGCCAGATACCCAACCTGATCATGAAGGGCTGTTCGTTCCGAGGAATTCCGTCCACCCAGCAACTCTACCCAGCCGTCCGTCGGCCTCAAAAAATCCATCACCGACCGAATCGTTGTACTTTTACCCGCACCATTCGGCCCAAGAAAACCAAACACCTCACCTTCATGCAGCTCCAGCGATACATTGTCGACTGCCAGCTTATGACCAAAGCGCTTGGTCAGCCCGTGTAATATCAGCGGTGAAGTATCACTCATAACGACTCCTTTTCATAGTCATTATTTGCTATAGTTTCAGTATATCGCATAGTAGGCGTTTACACCACTAGGCCTACACGAGCGAACTACACCGCCACTTAGGACTAGTAAATCTACTAACCTACCCCAGCATCCTTCCTAACGTATCAAATGTCCGCCCATTCCGTATGGTGACCAGCGGATAAAACTTTTCTTTCATCAGTAGCTTGTGATATGACGTACGCAAAAATTCTTTCTCACTATATTTACCCCAAAAGATTGCCTTTTTGCCAAAATGAACAATCTCATCATGAAGCGGCATGTGGCTAATCCCCTCCTTGATATACTCAGGATCGACGTCATCGGTATAAAATAATACATCTTTTCGCGCCAAAGGCTGATGCCACCACTCTGGCAGACCAGACACTTCGTCAAGATACTCATCTTTCGTCAGAACGACGTGTTTGATGGTAAACGGAAAACACCCTAACATGATAACGATATTCTCTTTGACTGTCGTCAGGCCATCATCAGTGTCAAATATAACATTACCGCTATTGATATAGGTGACTACGTTCTGATATCCCAAGTCTTCGAGGCTTGCTTTAAGGTCATTCATCGAGACTTTGTTCTTACCACCAACATTAATTCCCCGAAGTAACAGGATATATCTCATGTTCTTTAGTATACTATCGCCTGCGCTTCCGACCAAATGCGCTAGCGATGATTATTTAGCAGGACTGTAGAACAAAGTGTCTGGCCTACGAACCACATGTGTTATATTGCTGCTGCGATTACCATATTTACCCTGTAGGTCAATGATGGTGACGTGCTGTTCTGTTGGTTCTGGGCCTGTTTTGAGCACCTGAACCGTGACAACGTCATTGGTTGTCGTCACGCCATATAAGCGCCCGGCTGACAGACGAACATTATCTGGCGAAGGGTCTTTGACTGACTGATTAAAATAGAACCGCCACTGCGCAACACTACCAGATTTTGGTGCCGGAATATATTCGGCACGCCGTAACCGTGGACCTTGCCTGTCGACCAGGACAAACATAGTAGCAACAGCAATAATCGCGACCGCCATCACCCATTGCCACCGCTGAATTCTTTTCACGAAGTTAATAGACATATTGGTTTTTCTCCTTATCAATCGGCCTAACATAATCAGGTGACAGGACCGTACGCTCGGTAGCGTTGGTATTTGGATTGGCGATAAACACCCCGCTGGTCTCTACCCACTGATCTGGAGCAAAGGTTTTGCGCCAGCCTGGGCTGTACACTGGTACACCAATTGGGCGAGCATCCAAAGCACAACACGTCACTACAAAACGCGAAACAAAGAAAACATTTTCGTCATTGCTAGCCGTGATAAATCCGCTCACTTTAGCTGGTTTGTTTTGGTATTGTTTTGGGTCACTGGATTGGGATAATAAGAGCGACCAATCTTTGATGGTGAAGTTGGTGTAGCTGCCTCTTTCTTTGAGAATGGCCGATTCACGAGCATCACCAGTTGCCTTCGCCCCACTATTCATCACTCGCTGACTCACTGTCAAGCTGGTCAACGCCGCCGGCTGTATCACTAATAATATGACGACCGAGATAATGACCATCACCATAGCGGCATATGGCCGATATCGTTTAGGTGAGGTTTTGTGATTGTGCTTTGGCAGAGTGATGATCGTGGCGAGGGCGAGTAAAACACCAGTTGTCGCTAACGCCAAGGAAAATAATTCATAGCGCGGATGAATATACCACTTGAGTTTTTCTTCGAATGAGAGCCATATCGTAGCGATACTGGCAACTAGCATCAGCAGGATGCCACTCCATTCGTCCAGCTTATTGATCCAGTGTAATACTTTAGAATACATAATTTACCACCAATCCCAGCAGCGCCGTCAGTAACACCACCAACAATGACACTTGCACTAGTACCGTTCGGCGATACGTCGTGCGCATCAAGCTCAGCATTTTGATATCAATCATCGGACCAAACGTCAAAAAGCTAACTAGTGAGCCAGATGTAAACGTACCGCGAAATGCCAGCGCAAAGAATGCATCGACACTAGAACAAATCGACACCACAAACGCCAGTAGCACCATGACCAATACTGACCAGGCTGGGCTATTCCCTAACAGTAAAATCGTTTCACGCGGCACGACAACTTGGATAAAGCCAGCTATCATTGCACCAATGATCAATGCCGGCATCATGGTGCGCGTTTCATGCTTGAAAAAATGAAGCGCGTCAACCAGCCTGTTTGAATGGTCATTTTCTTCTTTGCAACTAGCGATAAATTCTGGGCGCAACATGGTCTCTTGCCGCGTCGAGCTGTATATCCAACCGATGAGATTGGCGATCAAAAAACCTCCCAAAATCCTAGCAATCAGTACTGTATTATCATCAGAGAATGCCTGCTGAGTGGTGATAATGGTCACAGGATTAAGTATTGGTGCCGCCAGAAGAAAAGTGAGTGATTCTGCTGGTGTTAAGCCTTTAGCAAGCAATCCACGCGCCAACGGCACATTGCCACATTCACAAACCGGCATAAACACCCCAAGCAGCGAGATGAGGGCACGGCGCAGGAATGGTTGTTTTGGCAAATGCTGAAGCAGCCAGTCGTGAGGCAACCACACCCGAACCGCCATGGAGAAAAACATACCAAGCATCACGAATGGCAATGCTTCGATGATGACGCTCAAGCTCAGGGTGATAAAGTCTTGGAAATGCTTGGGCAGCTCTATGGACAGGTTTCGTCCAGCAACCTTCACCGCAAGAAGCACCGCAACTACCACTGCAGCCAATAGCCAACGTTTATTTGTACTTTGACGTTTTTTCACTCATCTATTATACGTCTGATTTGCTATTTTTAACAATCAAGAAAGCATCAGTCTGATGTGGAATTTTGCATGGTACCGAATCGTATTTCGAGGAACAAAGAAAAAACACCTCCGTAGAAGTGTCTTTTCTTGGCTCCGGCAGCTGGGCTCGAACCAGCGACCTATTGGTTAACAGCCAACCGCTCTACCACTGAGCTATGCCGGAATACCGTATTGCCATTGTACCGTATCATGACATTATTGTAAAGAACTGAATTACGATTACATCAGGTGCTTTTGACAATATCTAACGCTTTTCTCAAGATAACCGCCTCCTCATGAGCCGCCTCATCAGCCGCGGCTTCACGTTTTTCAGCTTCTTGTTCCAGATGATGCCACCACGGCTTAGTCGCGCCAGTAGTAACCTCGTGATCAATACCAAGCTCCAATGACCTGGCTTTACCTTCTCGCTTGATCAAGGCTCCTTGTGCTACCAAACCGTCAATGTGTTTGGCTACTGTTGAGACTGATTTATAGCCCAAAGCCTGCATTATCTCTCGAAACGTTGGACTATATCCCTGTCCGCTGATGAATCCTTCGATAAAATCGAGTAGTTGTTTTTGCTTTTTTGTTAGTTTCATATATGTTCTATTCCTTGCTATACTTATAATACAACCAAATAGGAGGATAATAAAGATGAAGATTTTGTTGACCGGTGGTGCAGGCTATATTGGTTCTCATACCGCCATTGAGCTAATTCACAGCGGACACGAGGTGGTTATTATGGATGATCTGTCGAACAGTTCAGCGGAAGTGATACGACGCATCGAAGATATTACCAAAACTACTATTCCGTTTGTGAAAGCAGACGTACGTGACAGAGCAGCGCTAGAAGAGGTATTTACTAGTCAACAGATTGATGCCGTCATTCATTTTGCTGGGTTTAAAGCTGTTGGTGAGTCAGTCGCCAAACCGCTGGAATATTATGACAATAATCTCGTCTCAAGCTTAGTTCTTCTGGAGACTATGCAAAAACATCATGTTAACAAAATTGTTTTCTCCAGTTCAGCCACCGTCTATGGCAATCCAGAGTCTCTGCCACTGACAGAAGAATCACCAACCGGTCGAGGAATCACCAATCCATATGGCCAAACTAAGTTCATGATCGAGCAGATTTTGCAAGACGCTGCAGTCGCCAACCCAGAGTTGGAAGTGTCTATTTTGCGCTATTTCAACCCAATCGGCGCGCACGCATCGGGAACCATTGGTGAAGATCCAAACGGTATTCCTAACAATTTGCTGCCGTATGTTGCGCAGGTGGCAGTTGGTAAATTAAACGAAGTCGGCGTGTTTGGTGATGATTATGACACACCAGATGGCACTGGTGTACGTGACTATATCCACGTGGTCGATTTGGCGCGTGGTCACGTAGCAGCGCTGGAGCACATGAAGTCAGGCGTGAATATCTATAACCTTGGCACAGGACACGGTACCTCTGTTCTGGAGATCATCAAAGCCTTCTCTCAAGCCTCTGGCCATGACATTCCTTATGTTATCAAGCCTCGTCGCCCTGGTGATTTGGCGGCTTGCTACGCCAACTGCGACAAAGCTCAACGAGAGCTCAACTGGAAAGCTGAGTTATCTGTTGAGCAAGCCTGCCAAGACA
>CAUSYU010000001.1:0-61667 GCA_963536065.1 uncultured Candidatus Saccharibacteria bacterium | reverse complement strand
AATCAACCGCTTCAATTGGGTATTTACCATTGGCAGTCTCATCAGACAACATCACTACGTCAGCACCCTGGATGACCGCGTTTGCCACATCGCTCACTTCAGCGCGGCTTGGCTCAGGATTGTCAACCATGCTACCCATCATCTGAGTTGCTACGATCACCATCTTGCCGTGCTTGCGACACAATGTGATAATCCGTCGCTGCACGACTGGCACAATCTCAGCGCCAGCTTCCACCGCCAAGTCTCCTCGCGCCACCATGACACCATCACTCAACTGCACGATTTTTTCCAAGTTTTCTGGAGAGATGGCAGATTTTGTCTCAATCTTGGCGATGATCTGCGCTTCAGAACCAAACGTCAGCAAACGCTGCCGCAAATCAACAATGTCAGATGCTGACTGCACAAAGCTCAAAGAAACATAATCAAAGTCTCGGCTAGCCCCCCACTCAATGTCTTCTAGGTCCTTCTGGGTCAAAATATCACCACCAAAATCAGTATCAGGCAAATTCAAACCTTTTCGGCTCATCAAAAAGCCGTCATTCTGAATCTCAACCTTGATGGCAGTTTCGCTGACGATTTCGCGCACAATTGAACGAATTTTACCGTCAAACATGTACAGTGGTTCGCCAACTTTCATCTTGCTGGCCAAGTTGTACTGCACTGGAAGATTGAAGCTTCCGTCATGCTCAGCAATTTCCGAATCCAGCACCAACATATCGCCAGTTTTCACTTCCAGCATGTTGTCTTTCAAAATGCCCAGACGAATTTTTGGACCTTGCAAGTCTTGCAAGATCGCAACTGGCTTGTCTTGCTCACGACTGGCGGTACGAATCCACTCAATCTGCTGCGTGCGCTCTTCGTAGCTACCGTGGCTAAAATTAAGACGGAAACCGTTGGCGCCAGCGGCCATCAGCTCCGATACTTTTTCCTGGCTCATGGTTGCAGGACCAATTGTTGCCAAAATCTTGGTACGTTTAAAAATAGGTTTACTCATTTTTAAAATTATATCACGAAATAACAGTGATGGAAATGGTTGTGTTATCTGGGGTCTAATATCATCTAGTCAAGCTTTTATGTTGTCGTCTAGAGTTAATCCAGCATCAGATTTTTTAAAATCAGCATAAGCTAATGCCGACAAACTTAAGTACTCAATGGTTTTTACCATCTATCGCCCTCCTCTACTGGCATATTTTTTGACGTATCAATACAACCTTTTATCTCATTAATTGATGACAACTTATCTCTATTACAATATTCTCTTGAAATAAGCTTGCCATTCTTCGATAAGTATATATTTACAGATATATCTTTAGGGCTCACTCCCACGTTTTTCGCATACTCCATCATCTCGTGTATGCCACTAGCAAAACGACTCTCGTCTTTAATGTCACCATCATACTTAAAATTTAATCCATAAGCTAAATTGCCACGCTGCCCGACTTTATTTTCAGCCAAAAACACCTCCTCAAAAGTTGGCTTTTTCAGAGTGAAGGTACGCTCTACGTCCGGATCTATTACGCCTAGTCTAACTTTGACATCAACGGGCATGTCTTTAAATATTTCTCTGACTTTGGGCTGAATTTTGGCAGTTTGTTCTTTTTGCCAAGTCCTTACTACATAGTCATCGCTATATTTTGTCTGGTTGTCTACCCGAGAAACATGTATCTTTATACTTTTATCTGATTTAGGGTAGGCGTTAGTAGACCATACGCAAGAAATACCAAAAGCACCGCCATCGCAACTAGGCTTTTCTACATCAAAATCTTGATTGTATTTGTTTTTTAGATAGCTAATTATATTAGCCTGCTCGGTCGTATCGCTAACCGAACGTTTATTAATTTCTCTATCTACTATAATTCCACCTACGATATACACTACCGTCATTATCACAACTATCGACGACAGAATAATTAAAATAACTCGCCGGGCTTTTTTATTATTTATGCGTGATTTGTTAGTCCTTTTGCTTTTACCCTTCGTCATACAATGCAGCCCCCTTATTGCCTAGTTATTTATGATTTTCTCTTAAGCATGAGCGTAGTACAGCACTAGTGTATTTCATGACGTATTATTCTCCCATCTTAACAATGCACGACTCTATATCGTCTTTACTGCCCAATTTATTTTTATTAAAAAATATTTCGCATCTTATTTTCGAGTTATTATTTCTATTTACATCTACATCTACACTATACACACCCTCTTCTCGCAGCTTCTCTACAATTTTAAATATATAAGAGGCCTTTTGGCTGTCATTCGGAGCGTCTATTATTAATCTATACAGGAAGCCTTTGTCCTTGGTTTTATTGTCTTCATATTTAGATTGTTTATTCACAGAATCTACCAAATCTTCAGATAAGACAATTTCTGCCCGTGCACTATCTGCTTTATAGCCATTGCTATTAGCGTTAACTTCTTTGATGATAGATTCTAACTCCCTGCTGGCTTGGACTGACCAGATGGCGGCGATGTATTGGTCGCTACAGTCAGAGGGGTTCAAATAGCTGCAATCGATGTCAAATTTTAGTTTTGGGTTTGACACTAGGTATGCTTGCGACATCCATATACCGTTGACCCCAAAACCTCCGTGTTTATACTCAGGTCTTTCGACCTTAAAGTCTTCTTTATATTTATTTTTCAGATACTCTGACATCCCATTCTGGGCATTGGATATTTTATTTTCATTTTTGATATGTAAGACAATCGCTATAGCAACAGCCAGCACAATCAGGCTACAAAGGACTATTGATAATGTGTATACTTTATGCTTCTTTGTCTTACTGACTTTTTTTGCCATCACCCCCTCCGGTTACTTTATAGATTATTTATTATTTTAGTTTAAGCACGACCCATACACAAGAGAGCGCTGCTATACAATCCTAGGTTATAGGTTGTGAAGTTTCACCTTCCAGGAGCAGAGAGGGTTAGCTCCTCTCTTGAGGGCAGAAAGCTAAATATCTGATGAATCAAAACCTCAGAGGCTATTCAGCTGATCAATGGATCCGATTACTGAGGCAATACCCCATACTGTCCCATTCATATAAATTATTTCTTGATACGCCTTAGGATCTCCTAAGTCATAGCCACAATGCTGTAGTTCATGTTTACCGTTATACATCTTTCTACCACATAGGTCTGGTTTGCCGATAAGCTCCTCGACTATGTCTCTATCCATGCCGATCTGGACATCGCTCATCTTCTCATAGAACTCATCCTTAGTTGACCAAGGTCTACTATTAGTATCGAGGCCAGTATTAATATCGGAAATAGTATTATTAGGGCGAGGAGTGTGCTGCTGTAGATATAGGATTGTTACGATTCCAGCGGTAAAACATATAGCTACGCAAACTAGCACAATAGCCACAAGCTTAATCAACTTTTTATCTTTGGAAAAACGGTTATTGCTTACCATAAGCTTATTCTATTACGTTATACTGGACAGTTCAATCTACTTGGATATCTAGAAATAGTTGGAAGTTCTCCAGGTTTTTTATTTACGCGCGTTTTTTCGTTCTTTTGCTTTTACCCTTCGTCATACAATGCAGCTCCCTTATTGCTTAGTTATTTATGATTTTATCTTAAGCATAGACACGATACAGCATGCTAGTGGTCTTATCTGTAAAAGTAACTCTGAGGTCAGTAATTGCTTTGAAATTAGTGTCAGATGTTCTAGAGTATCTAATACCACACTAGCTCTCCTTTAAACACTGTTTTATAATTCCATAATTTAGTTGCGGAACTACATCATAGCCAGCCACACATGTATAGACTCTCCTATCCCTGGTAACAAGAGTGTAATCTATGGTTACTTTAGATACTCCTTGGCTATATATCTCTTCAATTATAGATGCTACTTTATTTGTAATATCATCTCTATTGTCTGCTTCGACTATCTTAATGCTCAACTTATATATAGGATCATATCTTCGTTTTATATCGCCCAAACTACTGCTTTTTGTGATTTCACTTAAAACTTCATCCTTAATAATCAACCGTATTGAATAGTCTGTCACTCCTATGGCTTTCATAGACGATTGTAGTCGATTATATTCTTGTCTTGAAAAATACAAATCCAAATATTCATCGTTACATTCCTCTACGCACCCTATATAAAATCTTAGTTGAGGGTTTGAAATAGGATAAGCATGAGATTTCCACGAGCCGCTAACCCCAAATCCTCCGTTTTTATATTCAGGCCCCTCTACCTTAAAATCCTCATGATATTTACCTTTTAAATACTCTGACATCTTACCTTGAACACCAGCTAATCTATTTTCATTTCGAATATATAAACCAGCCAAGACAACAATAAACAATACTGTCAAGCCACCTAGGAACAGTAATAATCTATATTGCTTGTTCTTTTTCCGGTTGCGCTTCTTGGACATTAGATCCTCCAACAGTCTTATCCTCATGCTTTCATTGTAACCCAACCACAAGCAGCATACAACGAAAAAATAGACAGCTAAAGCTGCCTATATTTTGATAATTCTCTGTGGTGACCTTACCGGGAATCGAACCCGGATTGCCAGGATGAAAACCTGGTGTCCTAACCGTTAGACGATAAGGCCAACGTCACGAATTATAGCAAATTATCAGTCAGTTGTCTACAAGTGACTGGCGCAATTTTCCGCTTTATTTCTCATTTGGTGTCGTTTCTTATATAATAATATCCATGGCAAAGCAAAAGAAGAAACGCAACAAAAAGTACACTGGCGTGGACGCCGCCACCAAACGGCCATCAATTACCCGCGTTAGTGCGGTCAACCGCTCACGGTTTGGTCAGTGGCGTCATGATCACCAACGACAACTCAGCATTGCGCGTACTGTCGCCATCATCATCGTTGCGCTCATCATCATTGTTTCGGGCGTCATGAGCTTATTCTGACACCACCTACTTTACCGGCAGACGAAACCCAAAGGTACTGCCTTTACTCTCTTTTGATTCAAATACCATCTGACCGCCGTGCGCCAGGACAACTTTACGCGCCAAAAACAGCCCGATTCCCGTACCATCTGGGCGTTTTTTGCGAGCGTTTGAGCCGCGGAAAAACTTACTGAACAAATTTGCTTGCTCCGCGTTAGGAACGCCGATGCCAGTGTCTTTGACGGTAAATACCACATCGCCACCATCTCTGGTCAGCTTTACTTTGATGGTCGTGTCGGGTTTTGAATAGTACAGCGCATTTTCAATCATGTTCATCATCACCTGTCGCAGTTTTTCACCATCCACCATGGGTTGCGGGAGGTCTTTATCAATGTCCACTGCTATTTTGACATGTCGCTGTTTAGACATGGTCTTGAGGAATGCGACCTCATCCTTAACCAGCTGCACCAAGTCAGTTGCTTGACGGTTGATGACGAATTTGCCCGTTTGCAGCCTGGACACACTCAAAAAGTCGCCGATGAGCTGCACCATTCTCTCACTTGAACCAAAAGCTTCGGTCAATACGGTGCGTTGCGTCGCGTTGATCGGCCCCAGGTCGCCCTCCAGCATCATGTCCAAATAGCCCTTGATGCTGGTCAGTGGGGTTCGCAGCTGGTGTGACGCCATGGAGATGAATTCGTCTTTGGCGGCATCCAGTCGTTGTAGTTGGCGGTTGCTAATCCTGAGTTCCCTCGTTGCATCGATGATTTTCTGTTGCAACGTCTCGTTAAGCTGCCGCACTTCAGCCATGGCGAGCGAGTTTTTGACTGCCACCACCAATTCGCCACTCATGGTTTCCAGGAGGGAAATATCTCGCCGCGTGTAGCGCTTGGCTCGTCTGCCAAACAACACACAACCAACACATTCGTGGTCCATGGCTAGCGGCAGGATGACTTCAATGTGGTACATCGCCAAACTTTGCTGCAATGATTCATCCGCCAAATCTTTGACGAGCACCACTTCGTTGTAGCGATAATGCCGATGAATATGCTTTGTCAATCGTGCCACGTCAATCGCCGGAAGGACTCGTTTGCTGGTGCTTTCTAGTCTAAAATTGTCACCAATTTTCACCGCTAGCGTCACGGACTCCGCCTGAAATGACCGCCGCAAAAAACATTTCATGCGCTTCAAAAATACGTCCAAATCAGTGCTGCGTAGTAACAACATGCCCATCTCAGCAAAAAATTCTTGCTTGCGCATGCGACTGGTTTTCAAAACATGAGTCGCTTTTTTCAGAGATTGCCCATAGTCTCTATCCATGCATATAAATATAAGCGATTTAGGCCTTCTCGTCCAGATATCTATGCTATAATGAGCCTATGAAGAAAATTGCCATTATCGAAGATGATCCAGCTATTAGCCAGATGTACCGCATGAAATTTGAGGCTGATGATTTTGATGTACGACTCGCAGCCGATGGCAAAGTGGGCGTCGAATTAGTTGAGAAATTTACCCCAGATATCATTTTGCTTGATTTACAAATGCCAGAAATGGACGGATTGACTGCCTTGAAAAAAATTCGTTCGCACACGTGGGGTGAAACTGTGCCAGTCATCGTCCTAACTAACCTGAGCGAAGAAGAAGCGCCCGATGAACTGCGAGATCTCAACATTCACAGCTACATCGTCAAAGCGAACTTGACACCACGCCAAGTAGTCAGCAAAGTCAAAGACGTTATCGGCTAGGCTGGCTAATTCTGTTTTTGCTGATTGGCAATCGCCAGGCAAGCATTGATCAAATTATCAAACAACGCTGCCACTGTTAGCGGTCCAACGCCGCCTTTTTCGGGCGTAATCGACACGTCCTGCCGGTCACGCACTTCTTTGGCAACATCGCCAACTATTTTACCCTTGTCAGACGCGGTGCCTGCATCTACCACGATGGCACCAGGCTGCACCATGTCAGACGAAATAATACCGGGACTGCCCGTAGCGGTGACGATTACCTCAAAGTTCACCAACTCTGCCAGATCATCTCCCATGTCAAATACCACCGGCTCCAAACCAGACCGACGCCACATGTCCGCCAATGGCGCGCCCACCAGTCGACCATGTCCAACCACAGCGATGCGCTTTTTCGACAAATCAATGCCATGACCTGACAACAACCAATTGATAGCCGTTGGCGTTGCCGCTTCAAACGACGAACGAGGATTCAGCCCGTCAACGTCTTTTTCTGGCGCAACCGCAGCCAATATTTCGTCCGTCTGAGTTGGATCCTTCAACGGCAATTGGACAATGATCCCCTGTACATCTTCTCGCGCATTCAGCTGCTGAACCGTTTCCAGTACATCTTCTACATGATGAATCTCTGTATCGATCAGAATATCCGCGCCATAGTTACGCTTCAAACGCATATATGTTTCAATCACTGGATTGTCAGTATTGGTGACAATTGCCAGACGCGGCTGAATATGCCAGGCTTGACGCAGTGCCCGGACTTGCTTAGCTTGACGCTCTTTGATAAAACTTGCCAAATCTGTACCAGTGAGTATTTTCATCTCTATCATTCTACCAAATGAGTCTGCTTGAGTACAGGTATCAGCTATGGTATAATGCTAGAAGCTTGCGCATGGCGGATGTAGCTCAGTTGGTTAGAGCGCTGGATTGTGGCTCCGGAGGCCGTGGGTTCGACCCCCATCATTCGCCCCAAGCATTGATTTGTGGCATAATATGTGCTAAAATCACACACATGGGCCAGTAGCTCAGCTGGTTAGAGCACCTGCCTCTTAAGCAGGGTGTCGAGGGTTCGAGCCCCTCCTGGCCCTCCAAAATAACCTCACACGCGTGAGGATTTTATTTTGCCTTATGCGTACGGATTATACCGACGGGAAGGTGGTTCGTGAAATGATGACCTTGGTCTGTTGAGTTCCATCGGGCGAGCATTGGCGTTTGAAGATTGCCGATTCAGCCTATCTGTTTTAGTCTTGGTAGTATGCGGTTTTCTGTTTGAAAGATTCTGCTCTGTCGACTGCTTGGATTTATGATCATGCCCCGAAGCGACAACCCCTAATTCCATACCAAAGCGACGCACATGCCCATGGCAGCTAGCCATGGCAGAGCTTTGGTAATTATTGATATATTGGCGGTCTGAATTTGGCCGATGTTTTCTGTTGATGCTTCGTCCTGTGTGTCCGTACGCCGTAAAACCGTCAATCGACCCTCGTCGAGGATCAGATAGTCTCATCATCAGTTCTCGAGACATGCGTGGTTTTCGACTCGCATCCATATTTGATACTCGTAATCCTATGGCGCCCCGAGTAGGATTCGAACCTACGACCTTAGGCTTAGAAGTCCTCTGCTCTATCCAGCTGAGCTATCAGGGCGTATTCACATTATAGCATCTTTCTGCTATAATCATACAAGCTTGCGGGTGTAGTACAGCGGTTAGTATGCAAGTTTTCCAAACTTGAGATCGGAGTTCGATTCTCCGCACCCGCACCAAAGTTACGATAATTCCCATCCATAAAGGGCATCATGGATCCATATTTTTACACAGAGAAACCAAAATACCGACCACACGACATCGAAGATGCCTCTGAATTTTATGACATCATTGAGCGCAGTAGTCTGACTCATCAACTGTCTGACTCCAGGCCGTACATCTACTGGACGATGGAAATTTACGACAAAGCCAATGGCATCAAAGGTGGTGGTGGTTTGGGCGTACTGGCAGCAGACACACGGCGAGTGGCCGAAAAATTAGACGTGCCGTTTGTGGTAGTCACGCCATTTTACCGCAGCGAATCACACCAAAAAATTACCAACCTAGCGCAGGAAGAATTTTCAGAAACCGTCTCACCACAAGACTATGGTTTTGAGTACGTTGACGACGTGTCCATCAGTTCACGTGGTTTTCCCGATGCTAGCTTGAGCATATTCAAAAAGACGCTTGGCTCGACTCAGTTTGTCACCATCTCAGAGCCAAATTTTGGACAATTGTACGAAGGTGAAGGCTCGGGCGATCACCGGCTATACCAAGAAGTCGCGCTCGGGTTTGGCGGCTATAAAGCTCTGAAATTACTCGGCATCAAGCCAGCCGTCATCCAACTCAACGAAACCGCAACCATTTTTGCGGCATTGGCTCGACTGGATGAATTATGCGCCAACGGCATGAATCTGTATGAAGCAATCGTTTACGTACGCAAACACACACTCTATACCAACCACACGCTGCTCCAAGCAGCTGAACCAGAATTCCACCGCTCACAGTTTGAGAAGTTAGTGCTGCCAAATCTCAAAAGCAACGCCGTGCGCTGCTGGCTGATGGAGCAATTTCGGAACGACCGTTTGCGACCGAACCTGCTGGCAATTGAGCTGACCGAAGCCAAAAATGGCGTCAGCAAATTGCACGCCCGCGTGGCAAATTTCCGCGACCGCAACAACGACAAGGTCAAATTTCATGCCATTACCAACGGCATCGACCTCGAGACATGGGTGCTACCAGAAATCATGCAACTCTACAGCGAGAGCGGGATTATCGATAAATTTGGACTGCCAACAGATAATTTTCATGCCAAGATCGATACCTTGACCGCGTCAGACCTCCGTGCCATGCACCGCGCTGGGCGTGCCGCCTTAAACCGTGTGCTAGAACACCGTAAAGACCAGTACAATCACCCTGTACAAATACCAGAAAATGCATTGCTATTTGACTTTAAACGGCGCTTTGCCAACTACAAGCGACCATATATGCCGTTTACCAACCCGAAAGCCCTGCGACAGATTTTAGTGGATTATAATGCACACTACATCTTGGCAGGAAAAGTTCACCAAGGTGACACCGTGATGTATCAACGATTGCTTGAAATTTTACAATTGGTAGACACCGACCCAATCTTAAAAGAGCGGGTTCACTACATCCAAGATTATGATGAAGAGCTGGGGCGTGCCCTGGCAGTTGGCTCAAACATCGCCATCAACGTGCCGGAAGTTGGCTGGGAGGCTTGCGGTACCTCATGGGAAAAAGATATCGCCAATCTCAAATTGCTCATTTCCACCAGCGACGGTGGCGTGGCGGACATCAAGCCAATCGCCTGCCTAGAAGTTAGTGGCAAAAACTACGACGAAGAAGTTCGTTCACTGTATCTCAACATGCACAAAGCCGCACGCATCATGCAAAATGATTCACTGCTGGAAAAATTAACTCATCGCCAGCTCAAAGCGTACCTGCCGATCATCTCTGGCGCGCGCATGATAAAAGACTATCTCCACTTTTTGTTCCCAAAGCGGTGATGTTATTCGTTGATGACTTCAACTTGCGCACCCAAACGGTTCAGGCGCTGAGCCAGATCTTCGTAACCACGGTTGATGGAGTACACGTCGCGCAAGGTTGATTGGCCTGGTGCCGCCAACATCGCCAAAAAGACGACAACGCTTGGTCGAAGCGCCGGCGGCGCGATGACGTCGGCTGGTTTCCAATTGGTCGGACCGCTGATATATACTCGGTGCGGATCGACCAGCTCAATGTGCGCGTTTAACTTGCTTAGTTCAGTGAAATAAATCGCTCGATTTTCATAGCTCCAGTCATGTACCAAGGTCCTACCCTCAGCCATGGTAGCGATGAGCCCTAAGAACGGCAAATTATCCATGTTAATCCCTGGAAATGGCAATGCGTGAATTTTGTCTTTTGGCGCAACCAGCTTGGAGTGTTTCAGCGCGATGTCCACCAAACGAGTGCGGCCATTGTCGGCTGGGTATTCCTCGCTCAACTCGTACCGCAAGCCCATTTCAGCCAAGGTTGCTAGCTCAATTTCCAAAAACTCAATTGGCGCTCGGCGCACCGTAATCTCCGAATCAGTCACCACGGCTGCCGCGATGAAGCTCATAGCCTCAATCGGGTCCTCAGACGGTGCGTATTCAACGGCTTGGTTGATCGATTTTTTACCGGTGATGGTCAACGTAGTAGTGCCGATGCCTTCTATCTTCACGCCTAATTTTTCCAAGTAGAAACAAACGTCCTGCACCATGTAGTTTGGGCTGGCGTTGCGGATGATGGTCTTGGTTGGTGACAATGCCGCTGCCATGATGAGGTTTTCAGTCACCGTGTCACCACGTTCAGTCAGGACAATAGTGTGATCACCCGTCGTGACGTTAACTGTCGCATGATAGCTGTCTGGTTCCGCCTCAACTTGCATCCCAAAATGCTTCAGACCCGACAGATGAGGCTCTACGGTGCGCTTACCGAGATTACAGCCACCGGCAAATGGCAACCGAAAGTCATGGTACTGATGAAGTAACGGACCGAGAAACATTAGCACAGTGCGAGTACGCTTGGCGGCAGCGATATCCATGTCTTCTAGCCTCAGCCGAGCTGGCGGCGTGATCTCCAAGTCGTTGCCTTCGAGCCACCTCGTTTTGACACCGATGGAATTAAGCACTTCGATGATGCGGTTAACTTCTTCGATGCGCGACACCCGCCGCAATGTCGTTTTACCTTTGTTGAGTAAGCTAGCGCACAGCAAAGCCACGGCGGCATTTTTACTCGTTTTGACGTCGATGCTACCGGACAGTTTGTGTCCACCCGAGACGCGGAAATTGATCTTGCCGGTTTTGTTAAGCAGCATGATATTATGGCTCAATACCTCCGAGATGCGCGACAACATTTCAAGACTAAGGTTCTGCTTGCCGCTTTCAATACGATTGATTGCACTCTGAGACGTTCCCAAAGCATCAGCTAATTGGGCCTGCGTCAGATTTTTTCGTTGACGATTTTCCGCAATGAGCGTACCGATCTTTTGGATGTATCGATCTGTATTCATGCCGGCAGTATATCACAAATGATATAATAGTACAAATGGTATAATGGAGTCATATAGGAGAAATTGACATGAAAGATCAAGCAATTGAACGACTCATCACTGCGGAAATTGAGCGACAGCAAGCAGGGCTAGAGCTCATCCCCAGCGAAAACTACGTTTCACCAGACGTGCTCAAGGCACTCGGTAGCGTATTTACCAACAAATATTCTGAGGGTTATCCTGGCCGACGATACTATGGCGGACAGCATAATACCGATCAAATTGAACAGCTAGCGATTGGCCGTGCCAAGCAACTATTTGGCGCCGATCACGCCAATGTCCAGCCGCACTCTGGCGCCCAAGCCAACGAGGCGGTGTATTATGCATGGTGTGAGCCTGGTGACACCATTCTAGCGATGGATTTAGCGCACGGCGGACATTTAACCCACGGTGCATCAGTCACCCGCTCAGCCCGCGAGTATAACTTTGTCCGCTACGGCATCAAAGATGTCGAGACGGGTGAGATTGACTATGAAGCAATTCGCGAGTTGGCACTGAAACATCGACCAAAGATCATCTTGGCGGGTTTTTCGGCTTATCCGCGGGAGCTGGATTATGCTAAGTTTGCCGAGATCGGACGCGAAGTCGGCGCCATGCTGATGGCGGATATGGCGCACATCGCTGGACTAATCGTCGGTGGTCAAGCCAACAATCCGTTTGATTACGGCTTTCACGTTATCACCACTACCACACACAAAACCCTGCGCGGTCCACGCGGCGGCTTGATCTTGTCAAAAGGTGTCGTCGGTAATCCTTTGAAACGACCAGAAAAGACCTTGGAGAATTTGCCAACGCTCATCGACCGAGCAGTTTTCCCTGGCACTCAAGGTGGCCCACACATGCATACCATTGCCGCCAAGGCGGTGGCTTTTGGTGAGGCACTGCGTCCAGAATTTACAGCATACGCCCAGCAAACCGTAAAGAATGCGGCCGTGCTGGCAGATGAATTGAAACGCGGCGGCTTGAAATTGGTAACAGGTGGCACCAGTAACCACTTGGTGCTGGCAGATGTGTATGGCAGCTTTGGTATCGACGGCAAAACCGCTCAGGAACGGCTGGAGACTAGCGGTATCACCGCTAACGCCAATGCCATCCCGAATGATACCCTGCCGCCGTTTCGTCCAAGCGGTCTACGGCTTGGCACACCAGCAGTGACGACACGCGGCATGACAGAGGCTGAGATCAAGCAAATTGCTGAGTGGATTATCACAGCGATTCAGGCAGAAAACCCGAGTGTCCATGCTGAACTCAAACAAAAGACTGAGTCTTTAGCGAAGAGCTTTCCGCTTCCCTACTAGAATCTCAATATACATTAAAAATCCCGGTGATCCCGGGATTTTTAATGACTGCATACGTCAGATTAACATTTACCAGTAGTGATGCTCTTTACACCAGCAGGGTCGTTATTACCAGCAACTTGCTTGAAGTACTCAACTTTAACACCAGAAGGCTTACCACCGTCCTGACATACTGTGTACTTGTACTTGTCGTGGTCAGTGCTTGGGTCGGCTGTTGTGCTAACCTTAGTTGTATCAGCAGCTGCGCCAGTCAGTTTGATAGTCTCAAATGTGAGAAGGTCTGAGTGTGCAGGCCATGCATCTTTCTCTGAGTTGTAAGATGCTGCTGCGTTGACGAGGTTACGTGCGTTTGATTGACGTTCGTCGTCACGTGCTTTTTGTGTTACACCGTTGTAGGCAACGATTGAGATTGCTGCCAAAATCGCAATAACAACGATCACGATCAAGAGCTCAACAAGTGTGAAACCTTTAGTTTTGTTTGAAGAAATCATTTCTGATTTGCCCCCTATTTTTTGGTTAAGTTATTAACAATTTTGATTGTATCAGAGCGGTTTTAAAAACACAAGCATTTTATCATTGTGCGTTGAGCGATCTGGCATACATGATGCCAGTGTAGCTGATTTCGCTACCTGCAACTTGACGTTTAGCGGTCAATTTGATCCTGACAGCACTCGGTTCAGAACTGGAAATATTGATATAGTCAATCTGTAAATCAGTCGCAGAATTTGTCGCCATCACCGTTTCTGTCTTTGGACGCTGCCAAGTATTTGGCGACGTTTGACACGCGTTCATGGAAACTTTTCTCATGAGCTTGGAGCCGGAGACTGAATACTCCAGGTTGTATGACAAGGCTTCTTCGAGCAGGAGCCCAGCGCTCGCCACTGAACAGTCCTTTTTGACCAGCCGCCGGTCGGTTGCTAGCGGGTTTTTATTGGTGACAAAATTATTAGTACTTAGCGCAAATGATGAGTCAGGATTGATAACCAAACTAGTACGCACATCTTCTTCCATACGATCCAGCACCGCCTGCACTTCGTTTTGCAGCTGAGAACGAGCAGTCGTGCGCATGGACTCCGTCGTCAAACTGATGACGATACCGACGATACCCGCCAAAATGATGATCACCAATGGCGATATCACCAACATCTCCACCAGCGTAAACCCGCGCTGGGACTTACTGTGAGACATAGACCGCATGAGAAACTTCCTTTGCTGGATTGTCATATTTGGCAGTGGCCGTCACGCGCATCACCCCAACGTTTGGCTGAACACGGCAACGCTTGAGTGTGATATTTACCGTTCCGAGCAGCGCGTTATTACGAGTGATGGTCTGTTCAGGGTGAGATGAACCAAAGCAGAGTTGCGATATCTCTTGATAGGTGCCTTCAGACCGCAGCACTTCGTACGCCAAAGTGCTAGCCTCCGACAATTTGCGGGCATCGCTACCACGAAACACTACTACCTGGTACAGCTGGTAACCACTGATGATGAAAAGTGACGCAACAAACAGTGTAATCATCAACTCAACAACCGTAAAACCTTTTTTCATCACCGACTCTTCTCCACTATTTTCCACTCAAGGGGCTGCCCCTCGAGATGATACATGATGATATAGCCCTGACATTCGTCAGTCAAGGTGATACAGCGGTTGCCTGAACGGTTGATAGCAAAATACGCGTACGCACCGTTGGCGTAACCTGATGGTTTATGAGTATTGTAGTCGCTGGTGTAAGACATCAGCATTGAGCGATTTAGTGGGGTCGAGTGTGATCCATACTGCAAAACACCAGCGGAGACAAACTTCTCTCCTGGCAGCGGACCCTTCTTTGCAGCATCTGGTAATTCGGAAAATATTTGATCGAAAAGTGCGTCAGTCATGGCGCTACCGCCCGCCCCATTGACCGCATGCGCTGGATAGCTACCAGCCGATTTGATGATATTGTTTGATGAATCGCGCAGTTCGCGAGGATATAATGATTCTAGATAATTTTGAATGGTCGTGATATCACCCTCACGTGTTTTGTCACGAGTTGAAACTTGATATGACCGAAAGCTAACGGTACCGATGGCCAGCAAAATAGCCATGATAGCCATCACAATAATCACTTCCACAACCGTGAAACCAGTTCGTCGACTCATAGTATAAGCATAACCAGAAATGGTCGTCAGTGCAAGCCTATAATTCTAATGGTTCTTGCTCAATGTGGACATGAAATTGGTCATACACTGCCTGGATGATGGCTTGGCGAGCAGATTCGAGGTCATGATAGGTTGCGGCATGAGGATTGGTCAGTACTAACGCGTTTTTGTCATGAATTTTCATGTTGTGAAGCTCTTTGCCGCGGAAGCCCGCTTGATCGATCAGCCAACCAGTCGGAATTTTATAAGTCCCATCTGGCATAGCGTAGTTTGGCACATCAGGGTGAGTTTGACGAATCGCATCCAGCATCTCTTGACTGACCATGGCATTCTTAAAGAATGAGCCGCTGTTAGGCGTCACGGTCGGATCGGGCAGTTTGTCGTGTCGAATGGCAATTACTGCTTGGCGAATGGCTGCCGGGGTGTAATTGGTGATGTGATGTTCATCGAGATATCGCTGCAAACCAGCGTAAAATGGCGGCTGTGGAGCGCGGCGTGACAAGCGAATAATGATGGCCGTGATGCAATAGCGACCCATCTGTGAGCCACGGAAAATACTGTGGCGGTAAGAAAAGTGACACTGATCAGCTGGCAAAATAACCATGGCATCTTCGGTCGAATCATACGCCTCAACTTCCACCAGGGTATCTGCTATCTCTTGCCCGTACGCACCAACATTCTGCACTGGGGCAGCTCCAGCCGTACCAGGGATAGCAGACATTGCTTCAATCCCGCTCAGACCCATGTCTACCGTTCGTGCCACCACTTGGTCCCAAACTTCACCGGCGCCAATTTTGAGCGTTACTGATTCCTCATCTTCTGACATAACCTCAAAGCCCTTGATACGATTGAGTAGCACGATACCTTCAAAACCCTCGTCTTTAGCAATCACATTACTGCCGCCGCCCAGCACGAAAACTGGTAGCTGGCGCGACTGGGCATCGTGATATATCTGTGGAATCTCCTCCGCTGTCGTGGCCTCTGTCAAAAAGCATGCGCTACCGCCCACTTGCATGGTGGTGTATTGTTTGAGAGAAATGTCTGTGGAAATATTCATATGGTGATATTATACCACCCTTGATATACTGTGTCATTTTCATCAAATGATAAGTATGGTATAATTTAACTCGGTATGCACCCGTAGCTCAGCGGATTAGAGTACTTGGCTTCGAACCAAGGGGTCGCAGGTTCGAATCCTGCCGGGTGTACCATGTTCGTCATAATCACATTGAAATCTTTACTGACGAGTTGACACGCCCCGTTAGCTCAACTGGATAGAGCGTCGGTTTCCGGTACCGAAGGTTGCAGGTTCGACTCCTGTGCGGGGTACCACGAACGATACTCACACCTCTGCAAACAGACTGCAGAGGTTTTTTGATACCGCAGCATCTAGCTAATCTGACGGTCGCTCGGGGCCTCACCTACTGCCGCGCGAATTTGCTCAGCAGTGATGATGGTTGTACTGCCTGGCGCAACTGTGCCTGCCAACAGCTGCTTGGCAACAGTATTTTCGACAGCGCGCTGCACAACGCGTCGCATAGGTCGCGCACCAAGACGTGGATCGTATCCAGCATCAACGAGTAGTTGCTTGCCCTCGGGCTCGACGGCAACTTGAATTTTCTGAGGCTCCAGCGTACGGTTGACTCCCGCCAAAATCAAGTCGATGACTTGCAATAGTTCAGCTTTGCCTAGAGGACGGAACAACACAATTTCATCAAATCGGTTCAGAAACTCGGGACGGAACAAATTGGCGTTGATTAGTTCATTGATGAAGGTTTGTTCAAATTGTTCCAGCTGATAGCCACGCTCGATGTATTCACGGATGCGGTCAGCACCAGCATTTGACGTCGCGATGACGATGCAGTCGCGAAAACTCACTTCTCGGTTTTTCTCATCACGCAAAATACCTTCATCCAGCAACTGCAGCAGCGTCGTCAGCACTTGCGGATGCGCCTTTTCTATCTCATCAAGCAACACCACCGAGAACGGCGCTTTTTGTACCTGAGCTGTCAAGCTCAGCGGATCATTAGCTCCGTCCGCGATCAAACGAGCCACGTCTTCAGCACGAACAAATTCGTTTAGGTCCAGTCGCACCAAATTACCCTCGCCACCAAAATACACTTCCGCCAAAGCCTTTGATAATTCAGTTTTACCAACACCAGTTGGTCCCAAAAACAGGAAAGTACCGATGGGGCGGTCAAGATTTCTCACGCCAGCTCGCGCTCGACGGATGGCGTCAGACACCACCGACACAGCGCGTGACTGATTGATCATGCGCTGGTGAATCAGCGATTCAAGGTTCAACAATTTCTCACGCTCATCACCACCAGAAGCCGCAGCAATCTTGATACCCATGGTTTTTTCCGCTGCATCGTCAACTGACTGCGCAGTGATGAGACCGCCTTTGGAAATACTGGCGGTTGATTCCAACACCTTCAGTGCTCGTCCAGGCATAGCCAAATCTTGAACATAGCGATCACCAACTCGGTACGCCTCGTTGAGCGCCTGCAACATGTACGTCACACCAAATTGATGCTCAAATGAAATCAGTTGGTCGCGCATAATTTTCATGGTTTCAGCACGATCTGTCGGCTGGACTGCTAGCGTATTTAGCGCATGAGCCAGCTGGGTGTTACGTTGAGAAATTTGCAAAAATCGCTGCTGATCCAGAGACAGAATAATACGCAGGCGACCAGCTTCTAAAACGGGCAATAGCAAATTACTCATATCCACCGAACCGACGCCCTCTTCAAAAAACAGCTGAGCATTCTCCAAGCACAAAATAACATTTTTTGAGGCAAACGCTTCATTGAGTAGTCTCGTTACTAGTTGTTCCAATTCACCACGACCGCCTGCCACAGAAATCAACGCCGACGCGTCCAGCAAGAACACTTGCTGATATAGCAAATTGGATGGCACTTCCTTGTGCCCATCGATCAGCATTTCTGCAAACGCCGCGATGAGCGTACTTTTGCCGACGCCATCTGGACCAACCAAGGCAACATTTTGACGACCGCCCGTATTGAAAATTTGTAGCATCTGATCTAGCACATCAGTATGTGCGTCCAAACGCGTCATGATCGTCCCGCCCGACACTTGTTGACTCAGGTTTTGGGCAAATCGGCTCAGCAGCGGCGTGTAACCAAACGACCAATCCCGCGCTATACCACCAGTGCGCAGCGGCTTTTCTTTGAAATCTTCAACCAGCGCCTTTAGCCGCTCATACCAGCGAATTCCCTCCAATACGTCCTGAAAATCCAGCTTCAAACTAGCCAAAATAGCGTCATGGCTCGGGAACACTTTAACGATGGCTGCCGCTACGACTGCGCCTGTCACCTTGGGACTATCAGTCTCCTGCCAGATGTCAATCGCCGCTTGCCAGATAGCGTCGGTCATCCGTGGATCATCGGACGCAATGTTACTCAGGAAGTTCGGCGTCAGCCCAAGGCGCACCGCCAAAAATTGACCAGCCCGAGTTTTTGAGATAGCCATCACTAATTCTTGTGGCGTTGGGTTTTTGCTCAATTGACCCAGCAAATCTGCAGCCATGACATCATCAAGCGTCGTCGGATGCTTGCTCACTTCAGCGGTTTTGAGATCACCTTGCCACCAAATCGTCAGCATCACAAATGGACCGCTCATGCCCACCAACAACCAACCGATTGGCCCGTGATGAATCACTGACCAGCAGCCCAACAAGATCATCGCCAGACTACACAGACCCAGTAGTAAATGCCAAACATCACCAAAACGAACCGAAAATCGCGCCTTTTGCGACCGCTGGCTATCATAGCGAATTATCGGCTCGATATTCATGACGCTACTCCCATTTGCCAAAATATTATACCAATTAGTGGCGCCAGTGGTAGCAGCAGCCAAGCCGCAATGATCAGCACGCTCCACAACATTCTAACCAACAGGCAAATAAGCCCAACTGCAATCAAGATTGTCCGCAAAAATGCGCCAAACACTCTGGAAAATGATCTGTCGAGGAACGCTCGAAATTGCTCTGGCAATCCACCTTGGACCACACCAGCAGATATTTGCCGAAATGGATTAAACAAGGTCTTGAGCAGCAAGCCAATTGAGAAAAAATCAGCTGTTTTTAATAGACCAACATAGACTTGCCTGACGTGCTTATATAGTCCAGTTCCATACCACCACTGAAAGATTCCCACCAAAAACATATTATCAGTATATCATGACTCGCGCGGTTGGTGCTATAATATCTCTATATGATTCGACACATAGTGACAACCGCCATCGGTAAAGCTGTCCGTGGCGGCATGAGATTACGCGGCGGCGGCTCGGCCCTGCCAGGCCTGGTGGTAGAAAAAATTGACTCAGGCTTCATCCCTCGCGCCCTGCAAGATTTACCTTACGGTGTCGTCGTAGTGTCGGGAACCAACGGCAAAACCACGACAACAAAAATTGTCGTAGAGCTGTTGGAAGCGGCAGGCCTCAAAGTCTTCACTAACCGCACTGGTAGTAATTTCTCTCGTGGTGTGGCGGCAGCACTGTTGGGCGAGGTCAACCAGCGAGGCAAATTGGATGCTGACATCGCAGTCCTAGAACTAGACGAAGCCTGGGCTGTTAAATTTGTGCAGCAGGTGCAGCCAAGATACTCGCTACTGCTCAACGTCATGCGTGACCAACTGGACCGATTTGGCGAGATAGACACGGCAGCCGGTTTCTTGGAAAAGATTGCAGTAGCCACCACCGAACATGTAGTTTTGAATCGTGACGATCCACGGGTCTTTCGCATCCATGAAAAAACCTCAGCGGCAGCAACCTATTTTGGTTTGACGACTGACCTGTTGCGACTGATGCCGACCGATGACTCCCTGAAGACTGGTGATGCTGTAGCCAATGAATCGGTACCTGCAGAGGTGGTACTCACAGCTGTAGCGGAACAAGGCGCTGAGTTTTTGATCGACGACACACGCCACAGAATTGAAGTCGCGCTTAGTGGCGTATACAACCTGTTGAATGCGGCGGCGGCCTTGGCGCTCGTTCGAACCATCGTGCCAGAAGCACCAATTCCTGTCTTACTGGAGGCACTATCAAAAGTCAAACCAGCGTTTGGTCGCGGCGAGACCATCACCTATAACGGTACATCAATTGATTTACTATTAGTGAAAAATCCCAGCGGCTTTCGACTCAGTCTGCTGTCTTTTGCTAAACGACAACGCCAGACCATGATCGCCATCAATGATAATTATGCGGACGGTCGCGACATGAGCTGGCTGTGGGATGTTGATTTTTCTGTGCTGGAAGATGTCAGCGTCGTTAGCGGTGTCCGAGCCTATGACATGGCACTGCGGCTAAGCTATGACGAAGTGGCCGTTGGTATTGTCGAACAGGATTTGGCAAAAGCGCTGGATGAATTTTTGGCACACGAGCCGATGGAGCCAAAACAGATTTTTTGTAGCTATACTGCCATGACCACCCTACGGCGATTGCTCAGCGAAAAAACAGATGTGGAGGATATCTCATGACAACGATCACCATCATCCAATTATACCCTAAGGACATGAATCTCTACGGCGACTGGGGCAATACCTTGGTGCTCAAAAAAAGGCTAGAGTGGCGAGGCTTTCGTGTCGAAATCATCGACCACAACCCAGGAGATACGACCGACTTTTCGACTGGAGATATCTTTGTGGGTGGCGGCGGACAAGACGCTGGGCAATTAGCTATTCAAGACGACTTGTTGTCACGCGGTGAAGAATTGAAAACTCTGGCAAATGACGGCGTTCCCATGCTGCTCATCTGTGGTATGTATCAGTTGTTTGGGCGACAATTTGTCACCAATGACGGCGCTGTCATCCGCGGCATTGGCGTACTGCCCGTGGAAACGACTGCCGGAGAGGAACGACTCATCGGCAATATCACCCTGGAAAGTGAACAATTTGGCACAATCGTTGGCTATGAAAATCACAGCGGCCAGACATTTTTGGACGACACAGTTCAGCCACTGGGCAAGGTAGTCCGTGGCGCTGGCAATAATACCACTGACGGCACCGAAGGAGTTCGGTTCAATAACGTCATAGCGACCTACCTGCACGGATCGTTATTGCCGAAAAATCCAACGATAGCTGATTTTTTGATAGCTAAAGCTTTGGAGCGACGCGGCATATCTGCCGAAGACCTCAAACCACTTGAGGTTGATACTCTGGCGCAGACAGCGCAACAGGCTGCAGCTGAACGACCTCGATAAGCAGCCGCGATATCTACCAAGATTAGTCTTTAGCTGTTATGCCGATTGAAAAATCCACGCCATAATTCCATGACGTGGATCTGATATTACTTCGATGGTCGGGGTGAAAGGACTCGAACCTTCGACCTCACGGTCCCAAACCGCGCGCGCTAGCCAACTGCGCCACACCCCGAAATGAGGTAACTACCTGCAAGGTATTGTAGCACATTGGCGCAGTAAAAGCTAGTCTTGTTGTAGCTATAATTGTATAGCTGGCGCCTACGCTTTGGTTGGTGATATGTCGACTGAACGCTCAGCCTTGTCAACTGGCAACGCGTGGTCATGATCAAAGCTATAGACTAAGATTTTGCCAAACGGCATTTCTAAGTCTGCGACCTTGTCGTCTGGGATTTGGTCAAGATATTTCACCAAGGCGCGGATGGAATTACCATGCGCCACCAATAGCACATTTTCACCGTCCTGCAGTCGTGGCAATATTTCGGTCTCAAAGTACGGCACAACTCGTGCATACACATCTTTCAAGGTTTCGCCGTCTGGCACTGGATAATCCCAACCGCGACGAATGCCATTGAATGCTTCTTCACCAATCTGATCTTTGACTTCCCATTTGTTGCTACCTGTCAATGTACCATAATCACGCTCGTTGAGTTCTGCTGCATGAATAGTCGGTAATGTGGTGATTTCTGCGCCTTTGAGCAACGCGTCAAGTGTTTGGTGAGTACGTTTCAAGGCAGATGTGTATGCCACATCAAACGTCGTATCTTTCAGTAATTGACCAAGCCGCACCGTGTCCGAGATGCCTTTTTCCGTCAGACCGATATCGGTCAAACCTGTCCATTTACCTTGTAAATTCCATTCGCTTTCTCCATGACGACTAATAAATAATCGCCCAGACGCGCCCTTACGGACTGGTGTGTCGCCACTACTAATATCACCGCCTGTTGTAGAGAAAACAATCGTTTCCGTGTCAGCATTGTCATCATCAGCAATTGCTGTTTCAAAATATCCCGACTGGTCGTGAGCCCAGGCTTTCAGTGACCATGGTAACAACAATTCGCCTTTTAGCACTTCCTGTTTGCTGATAAATCGCCACTCTTCAATTTCTGGATCGTGTGGACTGATGGCACTAACTTGCGATTCTTTGATGGACGCCGTAAAGATGAATTGGTAGGTGATAAATCCGTCACCCATGCGCTGCGCTACACCCATCAATGACACATCGCTTGGATTGATGACGATACCAACTTCATCCTTCACTTCTCGCAGTGCTGCCACCAGTGGTGACTCTTCAGTGTCAACCATGCCGCCCGGCAGAGCCCAATACGTCTTGTAGTTTGCCTTAACGATCAAAGCCCGGCCTTCAACATCCTCCAACAAGACAGCGGCTCCGGATGGTCGGGCGTCCAAGCTTTCAAGCCATTGACGTCGTTCTGCTCTCATAAACCCATCCATTATTTTGCAAACTCCACTGCCCGCGTTTCGCGGATAACATTAACTTTGATAGTACCTGGATATTGCATGGTTGATTCGATCTTAGTGGCAATATCACGCGACAATTTGATAGCACTCAAGTCATCAATCTTTTCTGGCTTGACAATCACCCGCACTTCTCGTCCGGCAGAAATTGCATAGGCCTTATCGATGCCTTCAAAGCTGGTGGCTACGTTTTCCAAGTCGCGCATGCGTTCAGCAAAGTTCTCCGCTGAGATATTACGTGCGCCCGGCCGTGCTGCTGAAGCAGCGTCTACCACACGGACCACCAATGCCTCTGGCGTTGTCGCTTCAATATCGTCATGGTGTGCTTCGATAGCGTGAGCAATTCGCTCATCCATGCCGTATTTGCGCGCCAATTCTGCCGCAATGTGGTGATGTTTACCTTCAATCTTGTGCGTCACTGCCTTACCAGAGTCGTGCAGCAACGTCGCGATCTTTGATATACGAACGTCAGCGCCAATCTCTTCAGCAATCATCCCTGCCATCTGCGCCATTTCAGTAGAATGCTTCAGCACGTTCTGACCATACGAGGTTCGGAATTTCAATTCACCCAATAGGCGCAGCATTTCCTTTGGAATACCAACAACACCCGCTTCACGCATGGCATCTTCACCAGCTTGCTTGACTTCTTTATCAATCTGTTTTTGCGCCTTGGCAACAACTTCCTCAATGCGCGCTGGATGGATGCGTCCATCTTTCATCAGCATCTCCAAACTCAAACGCGCGACCTGGCGACGAACTGGGTCAAAGCTCGACAACACCACCATACCTGGTGTGTCGTCCACTAAAATGTCGACGCCAGTGGCACGCTGCAACGCCTGAATATTACGACCTTCCTTACCGATGATGCGACCTTTCATCTCATCATCAGTCAGTTTCACCGCCGTCACGGTGCGCTCAGCGGTCACTTCGCTACTCATTCGTTCCATGGCGGTAAGCAAAATAGTCTGGGCCCGCTCTTCAGCATCGTCCATGGCCTCGTGCTGCAATTTTGCAACCAATTTGATGAGGTCGTCACGAATGTCACGCTCAGTCATCTGCATCAATTTTTCGGCTGCATCTTTCTTTTTCAGGCCAGCAATTTTTTCCAATTTTTCCTGCTGACGAGTACGAATCTGCCGAATCTCATTTTTCAAATCATCGATCTCATCTTCGTGCGCCCGCAATTTTTCTGACCGACGGTCCAGCTCTTCAAGCTTGTTATCAAGCGCCTTTTCACGGTCCGCCAGACGATTTTCCGTTTTTTGCCACTCTCGACGACGCTCATTCTCAATTTTCAGCGCCTCATCTTTTGCCTTGAGAACGATGTCACCCGCTTTGGTTTTTGCATTCGCCAAATCTTTGTCAATTTGCGACTTTGCCTGTGAACGGCGTACTGTTTGATATCCATAGAGCGCGCCCGCGCCTAAACTGGCCCCAACAAGTGCGCCAATGACAATTCCTGCCATACTTCAGTATTCCTTTCCGACCGACTGCCCCTGAGTATTCGCCTCAAGGAAATATATCAACAGCCAATCAACTTCAAACTATCTAATCCAGCGAATCACATCCTACAAATCGCCGTAATTTAATTATACACGGTTTCTGGAGTTTTGACACGGAAAGCACGCAATGTCTCTAATTACTTGCTTTTTACGAAAAATATAAGGCCAGCAATAACAAACAGAACCCAAATCATAGAGTTAAAGAAGTAATCAAATGGTATGAGTATAAACCACACTATATCGCTGACATATAATGCTAAATAGCTCAGGACAACAGCAGTAATAATCCTCCCAATCAACATTATTGGCAGAATCGCCAATAATGTAAGACCAATCTTGCGATATTTTTTTGCACGTTCAGCCACCTCCTTATCGACCTTACTGCTATTCCGAGATTTATTATATATCCAGACCAGCTTGTCTTTGTATGTCAGTAAATACCATAGATACATTGACCCAACCGCAGATATCCAAGCCGCTACTCCATAAGAATGTTTCATAGTCATCAATACATCATGCGCAATGACACATGATGTATTCATTACTTCACTACGTTCGCATCCATAAACCAGATAGCAAAAACCTAATATTTTGAGGACAATAAACATCAGTAGAGGTAATGCTGTTACATATACTGCGATAATTCTTTGGCGGTACCTATCAACTCGACGATCCTCCTTAATAACCCAAGCGCTCTGAGCTGCAAGATTAATGCCAAATACAAACAGCATAAAGCCAAGCCCCGCCGTATTACCACGGTCAGTATCGCCATTTGAGTTAACAATTCCCAATAAGAGCATAACGGCCGCATACAACATTATCCCCAAACTACCAATAAAAATAGCTGCCTCTGCTGCGCTATTCGGCTGCGGAGTACTCGTCTTTACAATTTTTGCGGTTTTCTTGCGTTTTAGAGGTTTTTTTGGTTTCATGGCGCGCTCTGTCATGCCGTAGATTATACCATAGCCGTCATTATTTTCGTGGCGCGGTGATGTGAGCCGCAGCACCATACTCTGGCATGACAATTTTCTCGTCTTCACCGGAGCGTAATTTTTCCAAGGCTTGCTCCTGCCAGTTCTCACCCGTCGCGCCAACGATTGGCACCTGCAAACCGTCAGCCAGGGTATTGGCCACCGTCAGCCCAATCCTCAATCCCGTAAAGCTACCCGGCCCTTTCATCACGCCAATGCCAGTCAACGCGTGCATGTCGGCATTTTGTTTGGCCAAGCTGTCTCTGAGAAAGCCCAACAGTCCTTTGGCTAAGGTGCGGTCAGCCTGCCACTCATACGACACTGCGCCTTCTTGACTGACAAGTGTCACGTAACAAACCGGGGTTGATGTATCAAGTAGTAATAACATTTCATCTCCTCTCAAAAAACGCATCAATAGCACTAAGTAGCCGTTCGGAACGAGCACCATTAGCAGTAACCTCCAACTGTCGCTCTGTTTCAGTCGTGGCGGTAATCGTGATTATCAATCGGTCACTCGGCAGCACTTCATTAACCGCGCCTGCCCATTCAATAACTGTGATGGTTGAGCCCTCTTGCATCATTTCAGAAATTTCATCACCCATGATGCCAGCTTCACCCAGGCGGTAAAAATCATAGTGACACAGGCGCAACCCATCGCGCGCATCGTACACGCGCGAAATGGTAAATGTCGGACTTTGAATTGGTTCGGTAATTGCCAGCCCTTCTGCCAAACCCTTGGTCAGTGTAGTCTTGCCAGCGCCCACATCACCGATCAACTCTATCACTTCGCCACCAGCCAGCACCTGACCAATGGCCCGCCCCAATGCTTTCATCTCTGTTTCATCATATATCTTCACACTTTTAGTATATCATTGTTTTTTCAATTCAACTGGTCTATACTAAAGCATAAGTGATATGAGAATCTCAGATAATACGATTGAGAAAATTCTGAAACAGGGTGGGATCTTAACAGAATCGCAGCTTGCTGATTTAAAGACGACCGCCGAACGGTCCAAACGCACCCTGCAAGAGACCATCATTGAAGACAAGGTACTAGAAGAGCGCGAACTGGCCAAATTGGTTGGTGATTATATCGGGACGCCGTTTGTAGAAATTGAGCCAAAAGATATTCCTGATGAGGTCCTAAAGCGCATCCCAGAGCATATCGCCCGGCAGTACAATGTCGTGCTGTTTGCGGTTGATGAAGATGGTGCGCCAATGCTGGCTATGGAAGACCCTGACGATGTGCAGGCTCTCAATTTCATCCAAAAAGAAATCGGCTATAACCTGCGCGTGTTCTTGGCGACGAAAAGCAATATTTTGGATTGTCTGGAAAATTACCGCGGTGATGTGAACGACGAACTTGATGAAGTCATCGCCATCCAGAGGGACGATAGTGACGCCGAAAACGCCAAAGAAGAAGAATTTGCTGAAGATTCACCGATCGCACAGACCGTCAACCTGCTGCTCGAGTACGCCATCAAATCACACGCTTCCGACATCCACATTGAACCGCGCGAAGAATTTGTCCAGGTACGATATCGCATCGATGGTGTGCTCAGAGAGGTGAATAAATTGCCTCACAATGTTTTGGGAGCTCTGGTCAGCCGTATCAAGATTTTGTCAAACTTGAAAATCGACGAACGCCGCGTGCCACAGGACGGGCGATTCAAAATCAAAGTTTCAGGCAAGCAATACGCCTTGCGTGTATCAACACTGCCGATCGCCGACGGCGAAAAGATCGTCATGCGTGTATTGGATGAATCAAACCAGGCTATTTCCCTGGACAAATTAGGCTATTGGGGCTTGTCTCTGGCAACCATCAAAAACGCCATGGCGCAGCCGAACGGTATGATTTTGGTGACCGGGCCAACTGGTTCTGGAAAATCAACCTCCCTGTTTAGCGTGCTGTCAGAATTGAACACTCCTGATGTTAACATTTCAACCATTGAAGACCCGGTCGAATATAAAATTCCTGGTGTCAACCAGACCCAGACCAATGCCAAAGCTGGTATGACCTTTGCTTCAGGACTACGTGCATTGCTCCGTCAAGACCCGAACATCATCATGGTTGGAGAGATCCGTGACGGCGAAACCGCCAACTTGGGCGTGCAAGCAGCACTGACCGGACACCTAGTGTTCTCGACTCTCCACACCAACAACGCAGCCACTTGTTTGCCGCGTTTGCTCGATATGGACATTGAACCGTTTTTGATCGCCAGTACCGTCAAAGCTGTCATCGGTCAGCGACTCGTCAGACGCTTGTGTCAATCCTGTCGCCAGGCCTACACCCCCAGCCAAGAAGAGTTAAATTACATCACTCAAATGTTCAACATCACGCCAGAGTCAATGCCGCACCTACACGAGCTTGAGGAGCAGGCCGCCTCAGAGAGCATTGGCGGCGATACACCAATGGGCACGACAGACGCAACCATCGTTCAACTGTGGAAGCCATCACCGGAAGGTTGTGACGAATGTGGGCACAACGGCTTCAAAGGTCGCGTTGGTATTTACGAAGTATTGGGTATTTCCGTGGCCATTCAAAAGATGATCACTGCAAATGCCACCAGCAATGATATTCAGGAACAAGCGATTAGCGAAGGCATGATTACCATGCAGATGGATGGATTGATCAAATCATTCCGTGGCGTCACAACCATTGAGGAAATTTTACGTGCAACGAGGGAGCAATAACACATGACTAGTTTTAGTTTTGTCGCGACAAAAAAAGATGGCTCAACGCTATCATCAACCATAGAGTCCAGTGATCGCGCGGCCGCCATCCGCTCAATTCAAGCGCAAGGGTTAAAATTGGTCAATCTCAAAGAGACAGACGCCAAACCCGGTCGCAAACGCCGTCGGAAAATTAAGTCTGACGAATTAGTGATGTTCACCCGTCAGTTAAGCTCCATGGTCTCGGCTGGTGTGCCAATCCTCCGGTCGCTAGAGTCAATGACAGAGCATGCCGAAAGCGCATCATTCCGCTCAATCATTGGCGACGTCTCAAAAGACATCGAGAGTGGTTTGTCGTTTGCCGACGCCCTGGCGCGACACCCCGACACGTTTAATGATGTGTATGTCAACATGGTTCGGGCTGGTGAAACTGGTGGTATTTTGGATGACATCTTGAAGCGGTTGGCTTTGCAACAAGAAAAGTCAGCCTCCATCAAGAAAAAGGTTAAAGGAGCCATGACCTATCCAATGGTATTGATCGTCATCACCATTGGTGCGTTCTTTGGCTTGATGATTTTTGTCCTGCCAATGATCGGTAAAACCATCAAAGATCTGGCGGGAGAAGATGCCGAACTGCCAGCGTTGACCCAAGCCATGCTGGGGATCAGCGCCTTTATGGTCAACTTCTGGTACATTCTACTACCACTGGTTGGTGCAGCAATTTATGGTTTCTTGCGTTACATCAAAACACCTGGTGGTAAGAAAAAATATCATCACTTTTTGGTACATGGACCAATTATCGGCAAAATCATGAAAAAAATTGCCATCGCTCGCTTCACTCGTACCTTCTCCTCGCTCATTGGTGCTGGAGTGGCGGTGCTGGAAGCGCTGGAAGTGACCTCCAAAGCAGTTGGTAATAACGTCTATGAAGAATCACTCAATAGTGCGGCCAAGCGCGTAAAAAACGGTGAGGTGTTTTCAAAAATCATCGCTGAAGACGAGGTACTATATCCGCCAATCGTGGCACAGATGTTAGCAGTCGGTGAAGAAACCGGTCAAACCGATCAAGTCCTGGTTAAGGTGGCTGATTTTTACGAAGAAGAAGTCGACACTGCCATCGCCAGTATCAGCTCCACCATCGAGCCAGTGATGATTGTTTTCATGGGTGGCATGGTTGGTTTGATCGCCGCCAGTGTGATGATGCCAATCACCGGATTAGCAAATCAAATTAAGGGTTAGCAAATCAAATTGGTTATGGTATACTAAAAAAAGAATTATATAAATGTGTGGGCAATATTGTGAGTTCTATATTTTACAAAAATAAACCAATCATTGGATTTGATTTCAGCAAGGTGGGCGCCCGAGTCATGTCGCTGGACGTCGCAAAGATGAGCGTTCACGGCTACGGTGCCATTGATTTCGATCCATCCAAGATGTCTGATGATTTAGAAGTCTGCTCGGACTATATCGTTACGCGTATTAACGAATTGTTTGAAAAAAACCTAGTCGGCAAACTGAACAGCAATCGAGCTGTGCTCAGTCTGCCAACATCACGCACCTTCTCGCGTACCTTCACCGTGCCTAAAGCCCAGGAAGCATCTTTGCGAGATGCGGTCAACCTGGAAGTCGAACAGTATATACCGATGCCGCCAGACCTGCTCTATGTTGACCACCAGATCATCAAGCGTGATAAAGATTCACTGACCGTACTGATGTGCGCTGCGCCGAAAAAAGACATTGAAGTGATGACGACCATCGCCAAACAATGTGGTATTGAAATTGCCATGATCGAGCCAAGCATCAACGCCATCGCTCGTATCCTAAAATCAACTGAAAGCGGCGGGCTACCAACCGTCATTTTGGACATCGGACCATCGACGACAGACATCGCAATTTTAGACTCTGTTATACGTGTGACTTCTGGTGTTAATATCGGTGGCAATACCTTCACCCTCAACATTGCCAAAAAGCTCAATACACCGCTGGAAGCAGCCCATCAGCTGAAAGTTCTGAGCGGTCTGAATTCTGGACCAAAGCAAGCTCAAATCACTAGTGCGCTTAAGCCAAGCTTGGAAACAGTCGTCAAAGAAACCCAAAAAATCATCCGCTACTACTCTGAACACTTCCCGAATGAGCCAAAGATGGAACAGTTACTCATCGTCGGTAGCGGCAGTAATATTCCAGGATTGGGTGATTATTTTACTAACGAGCTGATGATGCCAAGCCGTACGGCGAGCCCTTGGCAGGCATTGAACTTTAGCTCATTGCAGCCACCAACAAAGCAGCTGCGAACTCACCTGATGACAGTTGCAGGTTTAGCACTGGTTGATCCAAAGGAGATTTGGAAATGATAAACTTATTACCTCAAGACGAAAAACGTCAAATTATCGCTGGACAAACCAATAGGTTGCTCGCACGCTACTGCGTCATCTCGTTGGCACTAGCAGCGTTGCTGTTCATCTATATCGGCATATCCTACTTTATCCTGATGAAGTCCAAGTCAGATGCCGAAAAAACTATTGCCGAAAGTAATCAACAATTGTCACAGTACAAAGAAGTCCAGCAACAAGCCAAGCAATTTTCAGACAACCTCAAAGTCGCCAAATCCATCTTAGACAAAGAAGTGCCGTACTCAAAAATTGCAGTCAAAATAGCCCAGGCACTACCAAGAAACATCGTCCTACAATCTTTGGATCTGGACGCAACCACCTTTGGTAAACCAATCAGCCTTACTACAAAAGGCAAAAGTTACAGTGACGCTCTGGAGCTAAAAACCGCCCTAGAGAACAAGAAAGACGTCTTCCAAAACGTCCATCTAGTGTCAGTAACTGCCAATGAAGCAAAGGACGGCTATCCAATGTCAATCGTCATCAGCGTTGTTATTCGCCCGGAGGTGATAAAATCATGAATATACAAAAACTTCAACTAAACGCAACGTTAGCTCGCATTTTATTGTCATTAGCCCTCGTCTTGATATTGCTTGTTATGACCGCTGGGTTCTATATGGCGTACAATTTCATGAAAGATTCAGCTCAACAAGTCGCCAGCGTGCAAGCTGATGCGAAAGCTGCTGACAAAAAATTACAAGACGTTAGATCACTCTCGAGCAAACTGGAAAAATATCAAGACAGTGTCAAAAAGGCAGAGAAAATTGTTGCTGAATCTACCAGCTACAAGTATCAAAACCAGATCATCAACGATATAACCGCCTATGCACGACAGGCCGGTGTTGGTATTTCATCATTTACCTTTCAAGATGATAGCGCAGCTTCAAATGGCAAAAGCAGCTCATCAACAGCCACCAAAACACCAGCTACACCAAGCCCGTCTGGCGCTAAGAGTACGTCAGTCTCTATCCAAATGAGCAAAGACCTCGACTACGTGCGTTTCTTGCAGTTCTTGCACCTACTAGAGCAAAACCTAACCCGCATGCAAGTAGCAAACATATCCCTCGCTAAAGGAGATAGTCCTCAACATGTTGAATCACAAGCATTAAAATTGGAGCTTTACTTACGATGAACAACTCACCATCTGTCGGACAATTAGGCGTAATCCTGGCACGGTTTCTGCACCGCTATCACATCACGTTGTACACCATGACCATCGTGATTGCAGTTTCAGTAGCCATATTCCTGATCAGCAGTGTCACCAGCTCCGGTGACGATGTTGATGCAAAAGTTGTAGAGACTACCAAGTTTGACACCAATACTATCGATCGCATCAAAGAGTATAACAGTTCATCACAAGCAGCAAAGCCATTCTCTCTGCCGGGCAGCGGAAGAATTAACCCATTTGTCGAGTAAGGTAGTATAATAGATACTGTATGTTAATTTCAGCCAGCAGATTTATGAACACTCCGGTGATGAGCCTCCAGACAGGTGCGGAGTTAGGCAGGACTGCTCGTGAAATAATTGATCCGCGTAACTTATCAATCGTTGCCTATGAGCTGGAAGGTCCGCTTCTCGACCAGCACCCAACGCTACTTAGGCTAGATGACGTGCGAGAGATCGGCCCACTCGGTATGATCATCGACTCGGCTGATGAACTCGTCGGTGTTTCAGACGTCATAGAACTACAAAAAATTTACGAATACAAATTCGTTTTGATGGGCAAACATGTCGTAGAAAAAGACGGTCGTAAAGTCGGTAAGGTCATTGGCTACACCGTGATGGCCGGCAGCTTTCTCATCCAACAGCTTAGCGTGAAGCGTCCGCTGCTTCGCAGTTTTGGCGATACCGAAATGCTCATTCATCGCTCACAAATCGTCAAAGTGACCGACGATCAGGTAGTCGTAAAATCAGCAACTATCCCACGCCAAGAACGGCAGGTCGAAAAACCCGCTTTACAGGCCTACGAAAATCCTTTCCGCAAAAAGCAGGCATCGTAAAGCCTCAGTTATTTACTTCCTCAACATCATTCAAAGTAGACACCACATCGTCATAGGAAAAGCCTTGACGCACCAGATACTGCACGAACTTTTGTCTATCGCCCGCATATCGACGGTGCTTTTTGGCGATAACTTTCCTCAGTTCCTGCTCGTCTGTTCGGTCAGTTTTTTCAAGCGTTTGCGCGATGATGTCTGCGTGAACACCCTTTGAACGCAGCTCAGCCGTTAGCTTACGTCGACTTACGCCTTTGCTGAGCTGACGATTTTCCACCCACCACCGCGCGAACGCTTCATCATCAACATACGCTTTCTGCTGGAGCTTACGCAGCACTCGCGACGCCACCCGCTCTGAATAGACCACAGGATTATTCATACCAGTTTGCCTCTTACGAAGCGCTGGCTGGGTTTTTCGCCATAGATAATCCCTGACTTCCTTAACTGAATGTGGTCGCCGCAAGCAATATTCAAGTGCTCGCATATACAGCTTGCCAAATTGGCTCTCTTCTTGCAGCTCTTCCAACTCCCCATCACTCAATTCACGGCCGACCTTAAGATTTAAGTCAGTCACCTGAGCGATATCCAAACTAAAACTGTATACGCCATCAACACTCACATTAACGCGGTTGTTATCGCGAGCCTGAAGCGAGATATCAGTGATTTTCATAAAAATATTATAACGCGAAGACGGTGAGCTCGCTACTGGCAGAGGTTACTCGACTACCTCGACCACCTTGCCATGCACGCCGTTGTAGCAAGCAGCAGCACGCGGCTCGGTGATGACCGGTAGTTGCCCTGGAATAGCGCTCGTATTAACGTCGTCAAGCGTACCGGCCTCGACGCAACCAAGCGTGATGTGCGGGCGGAAGCCATCGACATCTAGCCCCGGATGAATACCATCCAGTGCCGCGAGTAATTGCTGGCGCGCCTCAACCATCCAGGCAGTTTTCTGCGTGCGCAGCTCCACCCAAACACAGTTGCCCGCTTTATCTGGCAGGAAATTAACTCCATCAAGCACCAACTTATCGAGGGCCGGCAGTGCCGCAGCGGCTGCTTTGAGGCGTGGCATATCCTGCTCAGTCACGTTAATCAATGTCACGTGTGGGATAAACTCGCCAAAGTCAAGGTTCATTGTTTCTGACAATTCTCGAAGATATGCATTCTGCTCATCATCAAAGACGAGGCTAACTGACGCCATATGTTTTTCGACTGGATATGCGGTTTCTGCTGCGCGCATCAGCTGTCTGCTTCTTTGACCTTGTCGCGAACCTTCTGATCAATTTCTGCCAGAACCTCAGGGTTTTCTTTCAGATACAATTTAGTTTTGTCGCGACCCTGACCGATGGTCTCGCCGTTATATTTGTAAAAGGCGCCAGATTTTTCGACAATGCCGTGCGTGGCTGCCAAATCCAGAATATCGCCAGTTTTAGAGATGCCTTCGTTATACATAATGTCAAACTCAGCGATGCGGAATGGCGGCGCGATCTTATTTTTCACCACCTTGATCTTGGTGCGGTTACCGAGGATATCATCGCCAACCTTGATCTGCCCGATGCGGCGAATATCCACCCGCTGCGAGGCGTAAAACTTCAGTGCGTTACCACCCGTCGTGGTCTCAGGATTGCCAAACATCACGCCAATCTTCATGCGAATCTGGTTGATGAAAATCACCGTGGCTTTCGACTTGTTGATGATACCAGTCAATTTACGCAGTGCTTGGCTCATCAACCGCGCCTGCAAGCCCATGTGCGAATCGCCCATGTCACCGTCAATCTCTGCCTGCGGTGTCAATGCCGCCACCGAGTCCACCACGATGAGGTCCACCGCATTTGAGCGCACCAAGGTTTCGGTAATTTCCAGCGCCTGCTCACCGTTGTCTGGCTGCGACACCAATAGGTTTTCGGTATCCACACCCAACCGCTTGGCGTAGCTCGGGTCAAGCGCATGCTCAGCGTCGATGAACGCTGCCGTACCGCCCTGCTTTTGAATTTCGGCAATAGCGTGCAGCGTCAAGGTTGTCTTACCCGAACTTTCTGGGCCATAAATCTCAATGATGCGACCCTTCGGGTAACCGCCGCCTAGCGCCAAATCGAGGCTCAATGAACCCGACGGAATCACCTCAACATCTACCTTGTGCGCCTCGCCGAGCTTCATGATTGAGCCGTCACCAAACTGCTTGGTGATTTGATCCATCGCTAGACCCAACGCTTTCAATTTTCCATCATCAACCTTTTTCTCTGCCGCTACCGACTTTTCAGTTTTTACTGCCTTTTTCTCATCAGTCTTAGCCATGATATTCCCCTCCTTAATTGATACTTTTATTATACATTCTCTAGGGCTTAAGGCCAAATTTTGCTATAATAGCAGTATATGAAAAAATGTTCTGGATTTACTGTTATTGAGTTATTATTTGTCATCATCATGCTGACCGTTGGCTTGGGTGTTGCGGTGGTGCAGGTCGGAAAAGTAAAAAATGCCAGTGATGACAGCCACAAGAAAACAGCCATCAACGCCATGTACTACAGCCTGGAGGAAAGCTTCTACAAACAGCACGGCTACTATCCAGAAACTCTGGCTGACGATACCCTACCGACTATGGACAAAGCACTACTCACCGATCCAAAGGGTAAAAAAATTGGCGATGCTAACAGCACGTATCGGTACGAAACCCAAAACTGCCAAGAAGGAAAATGTAAGCACTTCACTTTGAGGGCAAAGTTGGTTAATGAAAGTGATTTCGTTAAAGAAAGTCGTAACAAATAGCTCAGTTACCAACTACTAGTCATCAACCGGGCGGCCATTCTTAAAGGCTTCAATAGCATTATTGACAATTCCTATTTGGTGTTTTGGATTGGCCACGAAATGAAAGATGTAGGTGGTTTCTTCACCCTCGGTACTCAGCCGGATAGTTCCATAGTTAAAGATCATCTGTATAATGCCCGATTGACGAAAACTAGCATCTTCAATACTACCAAGGCTCACTGTTTGCTCATGGCGAGAAAACAAACTTTCTTGGATTTCTTGAATCACACTTTCATTGGTCATGTAAAATTGGTTTTGTAAATAAACCCAAAGCGCCACCGCTCCGCCCAACGCCGCCAATATAGCGAACAAGGTCGCGATACCAAACATAGCTGTCGGAGATGGTACTGGCAGTAAACTTCCGCCAGTGATCAGTGACGGATACAAAAAAGCAAAGCCAAATATCACCATAATAATAATGGCCGTGATGGCAATTGGCGCAACAATACCGATGGGATGTCGCTTGATATCCAAGATGACATATTCACCTTCACTCAAATTAAGCTGTGGGTACTGTGCCACTGATTCTTCATGTTTACGCTTCAATTCTTCGCTAATCACCATTGACTGCGGTTCAAGATTGCGTACCGTATGAACCACATCTGGTTCATTGGCATACTGGCTACGAATACGTGGATCAAAATTCTGCCCCTCCATTGATTCTGGAAGCACGGTCACATGAGACGGGCGCTGCGCAGTTGTTGACTGCGACTCTTCAGGTTGCGCATCTTGGGGCGGATGATAATACAGTGGCCTACCCTCAACATCATATGCGGCTGGCTGTTGATTATTCGACTGGAGCTCCTTCGTATCCATATCTACAGTTTATCATTTTTTAGGTTGATATCCCAAATGCGCCTGAGCACGCAGGGTGATGCGACGACCGCGCGGCGTACGTTCGATAAAGCCAATTTGCAGTAAATACGGTTCATAAAAATCCTCAATCGTCGTCGCTTCGTCGCCTGTTAGCGCAGCAATGGTCGTTAGACCCACTGGGTTGTCGCCGTAATTTTCTAGGATTGATTGCAGTAAATTACGGTCAGCCGGATCCAAACCTAGCTCGTCTACTTCCAACATTTCCAAGGCGCTCGTTGTGGTTTTCACATCAATTATGCCGTCACCATTTACGTCGGCGTAGTCGCGTACGCGCTTGAGCAGGCGGTTAGCGATGCGTGGTGTTAGGCGGGCCCGCGTCGACAACAGGTTCGCTGCTTCATGCCGAATCGACGACTCCAGGATGGCTGCACTCCGCGTCACGATTTTAGCGATATCTTCTGGCTCATAAAACTCTAAGCGATAAATATGCCCAAATCGATCACGCAGCGGCGCCGCCAGACTACCTGTCCGCGTGGTCGCGCCGATGACCGTAAACCGCGGCAAATCCAGCCGAATTGACCGGGCAGCCGGGCCTTTACCGATGACGATGTCTAGCTTGAAATCTTCCATGGCCGAATACAAAATCTCCTCCACCGCCCGGCCGAGTCGATGAATTTCATCGATGAACAAAATATCACCGTCCGCCAAATTCGTCAAAATCGATGCCAAATCACCTGCCTTTTCAATGGCCGGACCGCTGGTGATGCGCAAATTTGTCCCCATCTCATTGGCGATCACCGTCGCCATGGTGGTCTTGCCCAGTCCCGGCGGGCCGTACAGCAGCACATGATCCAGAGGCTCACTACGCTTCTTTGCCGCCTCAATTGCCAACCGTAAATTACGCTTCAACCGTTCCTGACCAACATACTCGCTAAAGCTCTGCGGACGCAAACTAACCTCGATCCGTTGCTCCTCGGTATCATCACTGTGCGAGCTGGTGTCGACTATTCTCTCAATTGCCATACATTCATTATATCATCCGCAGCGGAGCGAACTAATCTCTTTCAAGCTGACTACGCAGTGCCTGCATAATTTCACAAAATGTCTCATCACTCACCATATGGACCGCATTCTCTAAATGCCGCGGCCATTTTGGATCAGGAAACTCCTCGCCAGCAAAGGTAGCACCGCCGAGATAGCGCGGGTGCAAATGCCAGTGCACATGTGTCGGCTGACCGGCTTTCACTGCGTTATTCATCAGGCACTCCCAGTTACAGACATCAGCACCAAACGCTCCTTTGACTGCCCGTTCAATTTGACGAATCACCTGATGCAGCTCCATCCAATCTGCCTCGTCCAGCTCCGACAACGTTTCCTTGTGCTGGCGCAGAGTGATAAATGACTTACCCAAATAGCATTGGTTTCTGTCAAGCACCGCCACCCAACGTTCGGTTTGTAGTATGACATTGTCATCAGCCGTTGTCTGACCAACCAGCAGCGGACAGATTTCACATTCCTTCTTTATCGTGCATGTATTCATAATACCTCCTGGTATGGATTATACCAGCCATGCACTATTTATTCACATTTACAAAGACACGCCTGAACTCGTAAGAATAGTTTTGCCAATGCGGCGAGGAGATAACAATTCCTCATTGTGAGCCATTGGCCAATCCTGAAATATTTCTTGGCTCGGTTCATCCAGTTCTGGGTTAGTGATGAACTGCCTATTCTCGTCAATCTGGCGTACCATTTGTTCAATCACTTCTTCTGCAACACCACACTCTCCCATGTCATTTTTCAGATGTTCTTTATAGTTCGGCAAAAATAGATCCTCCAATTCCTTGAATTGCTCCTGCCACGACAGCTCTC
This sequence comes from uncultured Candidatus Saccharibacteria bacterium, assembly GCA_963536065.1. Classification (GTDB taxonomy): domain Bacteria; phylum Patescibacteriota; class Saccharimonadia; order Saccharimonadales; family Saccharimonadaceae; genus Nanosynbacter. Next base: position 23,788 of record CAUSYU010000001.1, on the reverse strand, counting down.
GACATTCTTCAACCCGAAATCGCATGGTATAATTCAAAAAATCTTGACCGCCTGACTGCCAGACATAGCCAAGGTCAGCGTGATGTAACAATTTTGCTTGAACACTATCACGACAGATTTGTTCTTTTGGACCAGGGATGGTGCCAATGATTGCACTTTTCATGAACTCATACTCAGCTGAACCGGGCTCATAGTACTCGTCAAGAAATGAGACCGCATAATGCTCTTTGGTAGCATAACCATCTGGCGGTGGGCCAGCCTCAAACCCAGCATCGTGCGCTGCTGCCGCCACCAACAACAGATCCTTTTGATCTGAATTCATTCTGTCCGCCGGGATCACCTCCGTTAGCACACGTATTGAGCGCATCACGTCCACGCCATGTGCAGGCTGATGATATGGATAATTCGGGTAGGTAGTCAACAGCTCGGCTGATAGCTTAGCAAGAGAAGCTGCCTGTTCTTTGTTATGAAATAGTGCCGTGAGATTTTCCTGTGAGGTGTATTGGTCCAGCACCTTTGCTGATACTGTCAATTCAGGATCGACCAATGTTGGGTCTTCTTGGTTAGCACGGTTTCGTTGTTCCCATAACTTTTCGTCAAGAATTTTTTCAGCAGTAGTTCTATTCACAGCCCTATATTATATATTATTTGTACTATTTAGTCAATAGTACAGCGTCGTGAACCCTATAAGCGAGCTAGCCTGAACGGGTATATTTCAAACTTTATTACTTCTTCAACGCCTCGGTTACCCGCTGCGCCGTCGGCAAATTAGCATCAACATTTTCCAGTGCCTTTGTAGCATCAGCCAAGGTATAGCCCAGTGCCATCAACGCTTCCAGTGCTTCGTCAGAGGTGTTCAGTTCAGTTTGGGCTGGTGCGGCCGCTCGGCCGTACTGCGTTGGCAAGCCAACCTTATCACTCAAATCAACCACCACGCGCTCAGCAGTTTTTTTGCCGACACCAGCAGCTTTTTGCACAAACGCACTGTCAGCATTGGCGATGGCGTTGCGTACGTGCTCTGCGTCGCCGAGGCTGAGAATTGCCAGTGCTGCCTTTGGGCCGACGCCCTGAACGGTGATCAACATTTCAAACAGCTTTTTTGCAGCCAAACTAGAAAAACCGAATAGCTCTTCCGCCTGCTCACGAACATGATGATAGGTATAAAACTTCACATCCTGATCCAACATCACCGCATCAAAATCACCAGCCGCCACGCTCACTTCATAGCCAACGCCGTGAACATCAATCACCAACGACCCATTAAACTTCTCGGCAACTTTTCCAAAAACATGTGCAATCATACACTAATTATACCCGATTCATCGCTGCATGAGTAATTGCTGCCGCCAAGGCATCGGCACAGTCGTCTGGTTTTGGCACATCCTTGAGTCCCAAGTTTAAACGCACCATTTCCTGGACTTGCTTTTTATCAGCCTTGCCATAGCCCGTCAGCGTCTGTTTGATCTGTAGCGGCGTATATTCGGCGATCGGTAGCCCCGCTTTTCGGCCCGTCAACATTGCCACACCACGCGCTTCTGCCACGGAAATCGCCGTCGTCACATTACGAGCAAAAAACAATTTTTCAATCGACATCACATCAGGCTTAGTCTCTGTAATAATCTCCGTCAAACTATCAAAAATCTCCTCCAGCCGCTCATCAATCGGCGTGTGAGCTGGCGTCCTAACGACACCCGCCGTAACCAACTTGAACTTACCGCCTGAAAAATCAATCACGCCAAAGCCCAAAATACCCGTACCTGGATCGATACCAATAATTCTCATGGTTCATATTATAGCAATGATTTGACTACTCGGTCACTAACTCATCGCCGCAATCTGCGTATCAATTGCGACAGCTCCCAGCGCCACTGCCACGCGCCGTAACCTACCGCCAATAAACTAACGCCACCAAATACCCACCAGCCCCAGGTCGCACCAGCAACTTGTTGAACACCCGCTGTCGCTGAACCAACAACTGGTATGCTGGCAGTTTTTATCTTCCGACAGCGCCGGGTGGTTGGATTGCGCTCAAAGCCTTCCGGGCAGTCTTTTAGGATATCATCGGCAGCGGCAATTTTCTTACAACGGCCAGTTGCTGGGTTGCGAAATTGACCATCAGGGCATGGCTTCAACGTTTTGGCAGCGACCGAGGCGATTGAGCGGCACCGACCCGTCGCCTCACTCCGGTAATACCCCTCTTTGCACGGCGTTACAGTCTTTGCTGCTTCGATTTTCCGACAGCGACGCGTTTCAGGATGCCGATATTGACCAGCTGGACACGGCGTCAATACATCAGACACAGTAGGCGGCGTTGGAATTTTCACGCATTTACCCGACTCATTACGCATATAGCCACTCTGACAATCCGCATATTCTTTAAACACATTGGTAGCACCCTCAGTCACCGCAAACGTTTGCGCCCATTCACCGTCAAGCAAACTCCAGGAAGCACCCTTTGGCATTTTGTCATATTCAGTGGTGTCAATTTCCGCGCCAGACTCGTCCAGAAGATATACCTTACCCTTCATTTTTGGCAATTTTAATTTTGTATGATTCACTTTAACCGCCCACAATTCACCAGGCTTCAGTTCGATATCACCAAAGACCTCCTGTGAATTGTTACTGTCAATTATCAACTTGCAGCCGGCCGTCGTGATGGTTTTATTACTCCCATTCACCAATTCAATGAACGGCTCATCAACATGAGAGGCAACTTCATTCAGCCTCAAGCCTTCACATTTGTTCAGCGGTTTTGGTGACTCAGGAGTTTTGCACTGCGGGCGCGCGTATGGCAAAACTTCCTGATCATTATCTGTTTTGTTCAACGAAAAATCAGCCAGATTATTTTTCGAATCAACAATGAGACCGCCGGCAAAACAGCGCCAGATAGTTTTGACACCGCTAGCTACGGACGTGCCCAAAAACTTCTTTGCCTCACCCCAGCCAACAGTATCTGCGACTGAGCCATCAGCCCGCGACAACACCACCGACCCTTCACCCTGAATCATGCTCGGCACCTTGTCAAACTTCACCGCTTTTGTCAGCGCCGTATCATTTGATAGCACCAAAAAGTCATTAGCGAAAATCACCTCATCCTTAAACTCTTTTCCGCCAGTTTTCACGTCAGCCTTATAGTGTTCAATTTTCCAACCTGCTAGCTTCACATTACTGTCTGTTGGATTATATAGCTCAATATATTTCTTGTCGGGGCTAACTTTTGAAATCAACAATGGTGCTGTTTTTTCGCGTGCTTCGTCAGTTGTTGGTGCTGGCTGAGGAGCCACATGTGCTGGCACCGCAGTTGGTAGATTAGTTTGTGCTACCGGTTTTGCAGTCGGTTGCTCACCAACTAAGCTTGGCTCTGGTTGAGACGAAGGCGCAGTAGCAGCCGAATTGGGGCTAGATGGTGATGCGTCGTTTGCTGGCACCTCAGCCGTCTGCGATGTTTCACCACTAGACGCTGGCTCAACTCCCAGATTATCAACCGCCAAAACTGACGGCGACGGCATAATCAATGCCGCGATTAGTATCATAAGTAGTGTGTATCGCAAATATTTCATGCTCGCCCCTTGCTTATGGTTAACTACTTTTAGTGTAGCGTACTTTTTGCCAAAACAAAAACCGCCCCGAGAATGAGGCGATTTTTTCTGATAATCATGCTATTCTGCTGTGATATTGGCGTTAGTGTGTACATTCACCACATCGTCTAGGTCGTCCAGCGCATCAACTACTTTCATCAATTTCTGTGCGGTTTCTGCATCAGCGATCTCAACTGGTGTATTAGCGATGTAGCGCAGCTCGGCGTCTTTCACCTTCAAGCCCTGCTCTACTAATTTATTCCTAACGCTCGCCAAATCTTTCAACTCCGTGTAAACAATGATTTCGCCGTCTTCCTCAACTGCATCTTCGGCACCAGCATCCAACACTTGCAGGAGCAATTCCTCGCCCATGCCCTCCACGGTGATCACGCCCTTGCGGGTGAATTGAAATGCCACACTGCCAGCGTCAGCGATGCGCCCGCCGTTTTTGACTAGTGCCGTTTTCACTTCTGGCAAAGTGCGGTTGCGATTGTCGGTCGCAGTTTCGATGATGATACCGACACCACCCGGACCATAGCCTTCATAGGCAATCTCTTCCAGCGCTGCTGCGCTTTTGTCAGCTACGCGGTCAATCGCCCGCTGGATATTAGCGCTCGGCATATTGGCAGCCTTGGCTTTTTCAATGGCCATTGCCAAACTTGAATTCAATGTCGGATCAGTGCCGCCACGCGCCGCAATTGCAATTTGGTTACCCAACTTCGTGAAAATCGCACCACGCTTCGCATCAACAATCGCTTTCTGCCGGTGCGTCGTTGCCCATTTACTATGTCCTGACATACGTTCTCCTACCGTTTATCTATGTTCAATCTGTTAGTATTATATATCAAATACAGACGTGAGACAATTTAGACTGGTAAGCCCAAAGCTGACAACATGTTTGGCACATCAATTTCACTGTCTTTCTGTATGCGAACGACAGGATAGCCATACTGCTGCGCCTCAGCCTGAATTTGCTGATCGAACAGCCGCGCCCAAGTAATCTCATGTTCCTTCAGCTCATCAGCATATGTGTCAGCATCCGCATATAGTCCGCGACTAAATATCGCCTTCCTCAACGCGTCATCGCCTTCGTCAGTCAAGAATATTGATCGTACATCACTAGCGGTCTGTAATGACGGTAGCAGCGATGGTAAAATATTAACACCTTCCAATACAAAACCTTCACGCCAGGTAAAATCATCCTCGATTAATTTCTTATTGCCAGGCCACGCTTCAACGCCATGCATATATTCTCTTTCAGCTATCTCTTCTGGTGAAAATTGCTGGAAAAACTCAGCTGCTGACAACCCGTGCGCCGACAATAGATGCGGATATTGTTTTGGATCTGCCACGCCCTGCATGACCAACCGTGTTTGATCAGTTGACAGCCACGGCAAAGCCAACCTCCGAGATAACTCCCGCGCCAAGGTTGTTTTGCCAGTTGTTGGCATGCCGCCAATCAAAATTATCATTCTTGTCATGGCATCTATTATATCATTCGACTATATTTACCCTCCCAAGGTTCAATTTCGTCTGCTTTTTCATCCACCATATAACACCAATCATCGCCGCATACATCAAACCGCATTGCCACCAAGTGATATTCACTTCCATCTGCGCCCACTCCAAGCTCGCCAGCCAGTTGGCCGCCTGAATCATATAGCCCAGCAGCCAGGTCGTCGGCAGAGCAATAGCCGCACCGATCATCGGCACTACCGCCAGCACGCCCGACGCAAAGGTCAATAGCATCGCCAGCGGCACGAACGGCAAAATTAGCATATTAGCGATCAGCGCTACATTACTAACCACGCCGAAGCTCATCATCAACAGCGGTAGTGTCGCAAGCTGCGCCGACAACGTCTCGATCAAAATTTGCCGAAACGTGCCAGGGTCTTTGCCACCAAAGAAATAGTTGTGCAGCAGCGGCGCCAGGATGATCACGCCCGTAAACGACGCAAAGCTCAGTTGCCAGCCCAAATCGCCCCAACCAAATTGCGGATTGACCATCAGCGTAATCGCCGCCGAAACTGGCAGCAGCACCAGCGGATGAATCGTCCGCCCATAATACCACGCTGCCAGGCTTAGTCCAGCCACCAGCCCAGCCCGCGACATGCTCGGACTCAAACCCGTTACCGCCATGAATCCAAGAATCATCGTTGCCGCACTGAGCATTGCTAGATATTTTGACCGTTTGGCAAATAACCGCCGCGCTAGTCGCACCAAAATCGTCAAATTATAACCGCTAGCCACCACGATGTGCGTCAGACCAGCAACCTTTAAATTATCGCTCAGTTCCGTCGGCATAGCTCGCCGTAGCCCCAACAAAAATCCCAAACCCAGCGCCGACTCAGACCCTGGAATATGTTTGCGCACCCGCTCAGCAAACCAGTCGCGCACCCCAACCGCCACGTCGCCCGGGATTGGACGCTCAACGCTGCCAATTTTCGCCCGATACATACTCGCCGAAAAAGCCCCAAATCCCGCCGTCAATTTTCCTTGAGTTTGAACGATGTCGCTGCGTTTGATGGGACGCTTATCAGCCGTCACCGCCCACAATTGTCCCGCCAATTTCTCGCCATTGATCCGCAGATCACTCAATCGCAACACCGTTTGTCCTTTCTTGTCGATGTCAGGATCTTCCAGAACACGACCCTGAATAATGGCGGTTTTGCCAATCAATGAATCATACACTTCCAAACCGGCTCGGCCCAGTTCACCGCGCCACAAGCCCACCAAGCCACCAGCGATAATCGCCACAATCATCAACGCCCGCCATCGCCAGATCATCGCCACAGCCAGCAACCCTAGCCCAAGCACCAAAGTCCGCCAGTCAAACATCATTGACCGTGGAACATGATGAATAGCAATGACGCCAACTGTCAACCCCAAACACCACGCCGCCACCAGCCAAGAAATATGCAGCTCCCTGGTCAGATTGCGTATCATCATATGTCTTTAGTATGACATATATTCTTGAAATACACATGTTAAAAAGAAGATGTTTCAACGTCAGGATATTCTCGGGAACATATTCTTTGGAATATTCCACGTAACTCATTCAGTCTGTCAGCTGAAGGTAGTTGATCTCTCCCGATCCCCGGAGCTATTTTAGGCAAGTCCAAGATAAATCGCACGGGCTGAGACACCGACTCATCATATGGATCAATATCGTTTCTGGCTAAAATTTCACTCAATTCTCCCCAGAAGACTTTTTGCAGCCTACTCTCTCCTCCATATGTTTTAGTGAGTTCAGACTGGTTAATCCTCTTTCGTGAATCAATAACAATTTCCCGCAGTCTTTTAATACACTTACGAAAATGCTCTTCATATTTACGGTCAAGACTCCTGATCTGCTGAGTAACTGTTCTTCGAGAGTCGCCACTTGGTAGCATACTAGATGCATTCCTCCGTAATTCATCATCTTCATGACCAATTACCTTTGATAATAATGCCCAGCCTGATGCCACCAAAGTCCCCTTTCTGTCTACCGGCTGCCGTTTAGAACCTTTGCTATCATACTGCTGCAGTAGTCTTTGTGACTCCGCTTTATCCTGTAGGTCTTTCATATCTTCAATTGCAGTATCACGCCAATACGTAAAAGATTTTATACTATCACCAGCACTTCTTTTTTCGTCATAACTAAAGTCACCATTACCGTCAAAATCATCCAATATTCGTTCAATTAGCGCCGGCAAGCCGGCAGACTGATAGTCCTGCCATTCTGTAAATCCATATTCTTCTAAAATTTGATCAGCCCGGTGCCAAAAACGATCAGCTCGCTGCTGTTGATCGACCGGCATATTACCAATAAAGTAGATATTACCCGCTCCCTGACTATCCGCCAAACCAGTCTGCATATCACCACTAACATACGAGTCCGGTGCTAATAAATTAGGCCTCACGGCTCTCCTTCCCATACTCGAGAAACATTCACTCAGTCCTTTAATCTGTGCTCCAAACTCTTTTTTACGACGCTGGCGGTTATATGCAAAGCTCAAGCCACCGGTTGCTATTCCTGCCGCCACTCCAGATAAGCTGACCGTTGGAGCAAAGTTAAACCATTCTAGCGCCCCGCCAGCAGCACCCGCCAGTGTCGCTCCTCTAACTCCAGCTAAGCCCATATCAATGGATAATTTTCTCCTATATTCTTGCCCCAGGAGGTCATCAATCTTTGTTAGCACACTCCCGACACCCACTCGGTAACGAGACATGCCACTCCATATCGTCACCGGGTTTTGTCCCAGCTGGATATATTGAGCATATCCAACTGGCTCTTTGGTAGTAGGATTGGTTACCTCTTGGCTGCCAGAAAAAATTGGGACACCACATCGCATCCCAACAAAATTCTTCAAATCATCACTGTGTTTTTCTACTATTTTGGTATATCGGGGCGGTACGTTTAAGTCGTCTAGATACTTCGTCATGTCCAAAGTTTTCTGCCACACCCGAATAACATCACTGCATATGTTCGTCATCTGGAGGGCCCACCGGGGCTTGAACCCGGGACACCCTGCTTAAAAGGCAGGTGCTCTAACCAACTGAGCTATGGGCCCATCAAGAATGAACTTCTTCATTCTAGCACATAACACGCAGTATATCAATGCTTCTTTGGACCAGGTTTAGACTTTGTTTTGACAGTGTGCAGTAAAAATAAATCCGCCAAACCCACCCCCAAGCCAGCGGTAATAATATATTGGCGCCAGGAAGTCAGCTGCCGCACTACTGTCTGTGCCGCACCATCAACCGCAAGATATTTCGCCAAGACACCGACCAATAGCGCCGCCACCAACAAAGTCACGACAGCTGCCGCCACCAGCTTTTCATGTTTCTTGTGGTATTTTGGGCCACCAACCATCAGCATCCCCATGGGTACGAGCAGCAATATCAGCGCTGCCACCACGCCATCAGGCAGCCATGGCAGGTTGATACCCACGCCACCCAAAATGACGCGCACAGTTTCCATCCACAATTCCACAAAAATATACCCAGCAGCAGCCGCTAGGGCCAGTGGACCGATGCGCCTACCTGTCACCAACACCACCACAAAAATCACCACCAGAACCGCCAAGAGCAACACCGCTACATTCATTGCGTCGCCTCGGTCGTAAATTCTACTTTGGCGCCTTTGACGATGCTCGATTTTTTAGCTACACCAGCAGCCACTTCCAAAACGTAGCGTGCCGGCACTTTTGGTTTGTATATTTCATACGGCTCAGCATCAGGCTGCACCTCATGCTCAATGTGTACTACTTTTTTGTCTTTATCTAACCAGATGATATCGAGCGGAAAACTCATATTGCGCATCACCATTTCCCACTTGTCATCACCCTCAAATTTAAACAGCATTGCTTGGTTTTCCGTCAGACCAGACCGATCACTCAGACCCTTATACCGCTGCTCAGCCGTTTCCGCAATTTCAGCTTGCAGTGTCGCCTGGCCAGCCCTGACCACGACTGGGCGAGGCTTATTGACATCGCACAGCAAAGTATAGGCACCGTAAGCGATCATCACAATGATCATAATCATGATACATCGAGAAATGAAATGATGCCCCTTACGAGCTGTCTGCATAAGCTCCATAGCTCAATTATAACACTTATGTTTTATATATAAACCGCGAGCTAATCAGGAAAACAAACCGCGCTTTTTGGAGGTGTTAAATTGTTCCAAAAGTTCACGTTGTTTTTTGCTCAATTTGGTTGGCGTATCAACGATGATACCAACGATGTGCGGGCCACGAGCGTCATTTCTCAGGTGTGGCACGCCATGCCCTGATAGCTTAAAATCAGTACCGCTTTGGGTGCCAGCCGGAACTTTCATGCGCACTACACCGTCCACCGTTTCAACATCAATTTCCGTACCCAGCGCCGCATCAACCATAGAAACATGCTCTTCCGAAAGAATGATATCGCCTTCACGGGTAAACTTTTTGTGAGCTTTGACTCTTATCTGAACATACAAATCTCCCCGCTCACCATCCTGGACCGCTTCACCGTGCCCGCGCAAGCGAATAGCCGCACCATCATCAATACCTGCTGGAATTTTGACCGTAATCTCGCGGTTCTTACGCGTCGTTCCCTTGCCGTGGCAAACTGAACATTTCTTTTCAGGGATTTTACCTCGACCATTACAAGTTGGGCAGGTGATAGCTTGTTGAATTTGCCCAAAGATGGAATTCATCACCCGCATCTGCTGGCCAGACCCTTTACAATCATCACACGTCTTCAAACTATATCCAGGCTCAACACCCTCGCCTTTACAGTGTTCACATTCATCATCCATCGTCAGGCTGATTTTTTTCTCAACACCAAAAATAGCTTCTTCAAACGTCAAAGCCACTGTCGTTTCTATGTCACGACCGCGCCGTGGACCACCTTGCCGCCCAGCGCCACCACCAAAGAACTGACTAAAGATGTCGCCAAAGCCACCGCCAAAATCAAAGTTGACACCTTCTGCACCAAAACCGCCAAAGCCTTCAAATGGATTGCCGCCAAAGCCACCGCCCGAAGCCCCGCCGACACCCGCATGACCAAATTGGTCATATCGCTGCCGCTTTTGTTTGTCTTTCAGGACTTCATAGGCTTCATTGATCTCTTTGAACTTCTCTTCATCACCGCCTTCTTTATCAGGATGATATTTCACTGCAGCTTTACGAAAAGCCTTTTTGATTTCATCTTCAGAAGCGGTTTTAGACACGCCTAACACTTCATAATAATCACGTTTGGTCATATATTCTATTGTACGGTTCGTTAGCACTCGTGTCAATAGAGTGCTAGTTAGATAGCCAATTTACATAATCTTTTGACTTTTTTTATATTCTGTGATATACAGAGAAGCATAGGCTTTGTAAAAACATAAATACAAGTCGAAGCGAGGACAATATGGTACAGACAACAGTAGCCGTAGAACGGCAAAATACCAACCTTAGCACAGCTCCATCGAGCTTTGAAGAGCTGGAGAAAAAGTTTTACTCGCTTGAAGAAGAAAAACAAATCGAAAGTTTAATGCCGCTGGCTAAAAAACTGGCCGAAGAACCAGAACTAGCTGAACAATTTGGCGTGTTCAAATGGCTAACTATAGGTGATTATGACCGTGAACAACGAAATGCTGGTAGGCACCCTTGGCCAGAACTAGAAATTAACGGTGAAAAACGTATATTTTCAGTGCCGATCATCGCTGGTGTTGTCCGTTGGGAGGACTATGACGGAGAACCTCAGTACAGCGCCCTCTCGGTCATGAAAGATAACTGGCGCGACGACCCTGATGCCTGGCTGGTCACAAAATTTGGCTTTAAAAACGGAGAAACCGAACGGCTTGAAACGCTCGGCACCACGGTTGATGCCGCCAATCAAGCCACCCTTGCCATCAAGCCGCGGAATTATCACAATATACCACCGTTAAGCCGCCCAGCAATCGACAAGACGCCAATGCATCAGCTGGAAAGAATTGCCGTTACGCTAGATCCTACCTACCATTCAGTACACGCAGAGTACCATGAGCCATATCAAGACCGACGCGAAGTTATGGACATTGAACTGCTCTGGGAGGCGATATCGCGTGAGATTGGCGAGCGAGTTGACGACCTATTCCCAGAGTCTGATGATATGGAAGTCACTCCATCAACAGGCGCTCCCAAAAAACTTGCTGCCTACACACTCCAGCAGGTTATGAAAAAATAATTCAGCAGAGTTTTATCAAATTCGTGATTTGGCTGCGCACAGTGCCGCGTGCAATTCACGTGCATCGCTATACCGACCCTCCCACGGTCCAGTAGCGATTGCCATTATTTCTCGTACATCTTTTTGCTGAGCAAGCGCAGGTTTGATACGGTATTCTGGATGATCACTGCCTGATTCCCAAATCAAATCATGTGTTAGCTCATGAAATACCATACCGATGGCATACACATCAAATCGGTAATCAATGAGCGAGCCTGACTTGGCAATCTCTGGTGCATGTTCCCTGTTCCAGCTTGAATGCGGTCTAGTCTGTATATACGGAGATCTAACCTGGTTATAATCAAATAGCGTCAGTATTGGCCGGCCCTCAGTCTCATCGTAGAAGATGTTCGTTGGTCGGATATCATGATGCACCAATCCTCGTTCGTGGAGGTATCCAGCAGCTTCTGTCACCTGTACCATCATATCGAGCACTGTCCTGGCGCCAATCTCACCATCATTAATCTTTTGTTGTACAATATGTTTCTGCTTATCTAACGTAGCGCCCATGAGCGGGTATACTTCGTGGAGCAGCTCTCCCTGCGCTGCCCGAATAGCCAGCGGTGCCAGGAGATGTTTTGGTTGCTCGTCCATCAATTGTTGCATCAGTTCGACCTGGGGGCTAGCTGCGCATGCCAGTATATGTCTGCCTACCTTATGAACTCTCCCTTGCTCATCAACTGTAAGACGTGAAGAATATGTATCAAACTGGCTCATAATTACTTATATAGCAATTCACTGGCAGCGGCGCAAGCATAAGCCTGGTCCAGACAATACAAAACTACCCCTTGAGAGGGGTAGTTTATGTCACGAGTCGATGCCGAGATTATTTCTCGTCAACCACCTCGCCTTCGACCGGCTCGTCTTTGTCGGATTTTTTATCACCCGTAGGCTCATCAGCCTTGTTGTCCTCAGCAGCTTGCTGGTACATTTTGGCACCGATTGGCATGATGGCATCCTGCAGAGCCTTGATTGCCGCTTCTAGCTCATCTTTGTCATCAGCATCTTTGTGCTTTTCTGCCTCCTTGACCGCTTCGTCAATCGCTTTCTTGTCGTCCTCAGAAATCTTATCTTTGAACTCATCCGGCATTTTCTTTGCCTGATAGATGGCGTTTTCTAGCTGGTTTTTAGCGTCAACGGTTTCGCGCTTTTTCTTGTCCTCATCAGCGTGGAGTTCGGCTTCTTTCTGGGCTTTTTCGATATCTTCCTTGCTCATGTTGCCAGAGTTTTGGATGGTAATCGATTGTTCCTTACCTGTGCCTTTATCTTTAGCAGTAACATTAAGGATACCGTTGGCGTCGATATTAAACGTCACTTCAATCTGTGGCACACCGCGTGGTGCTGGCGCGATGCCATCGAGCTCAAAATGCCCCAGACTCTTGTTATCTTTAGCAAATTCGCGCTCACCCTGCAAGACATGGATTTCTACTTTTGGCTGATTGTCAGCGGCCGTCGAGAATACTTCACTCTTGCTGGTCGGCACAGTGGTATTGCGCTCGATCAGCTTGGTCGACACACCGCCCATCGTCTCGATACCAAGGCTCAGTGGCGTCACGTCCAGTAGTAGCACATCCTTGACATCGCCAGCCAACACACCGCCCTGGATGGCTGCACCAACCGCCACCACTTCGTCCGGGTTGACACCTTGCATTGGGTCTTTACCGAACAACTTCTTCACCCGCTCGACCACTGCTGGCATACGAGTCATACCGCCGACCATAACGATTTCATTGACGTCAGATTTTGATAATTTAGCGTCTTTCAGCGCCTTTTCAACTGGGCCGTCAAGGCGATCCAACAAATCTTTCACCAAATCTTCCAACTTGGCTCGCGTCAGGCTCAGCTCAAAGTGCTTTGGTCCATCAGCATCAGCGGTGATAAACGGAATATTAACTTCGTATTCAGTGACTGTCGACAATTCCTTCTTGGCCTTTTCGGCTTCATCCTTTAGACGCTGCATGGCCGCATTGTCTTTGCGTAGGTCAATGCCTTCTTTAGACTTGAAGTCATCCAGGAAGTAATTAACGATGACGTTGTCAAAGTCCTCACCACCCAGGTGGGTGTCACCATTCGTTGCCTTCACCTCAAACACACCATCGCCAAGCTCCAAGATGGAAACGTCAAAGGTACCACCACCGAGGTCAAACACCACGATAGTTTCGTCATTTTTACCTTTTTCCAGGCCGTACGCCAGAGCAGCAGCCGTTGGTTCATTGATGATGCGTTTAACTTCCAGACCGGCAATTTTACCAGCATCTTTGGTGGCTTGGCGCTGCGAATCGTCGAAGTAGGCCGGCACCGTGATGACCGCTTCGGTGACTTTTTCGCCCAAGAACGCCTCAGCATCAGCTTTGATTTTGCTGAGAATCATGGCTGAAACTTCTTCTGGTGTGTATTCTTTGTCGCCCATTTTCACGGCTACGCCAGTGCCCTTTTTGACAATCTGGTACGGCATGATGTCCAGGTCTTTTTGGACTTCCTTGTCAGTAAACTTACGGCCGATCAACCGCTTCACACCGTAAATAGTGTTCTTTGGATTGGTCACCCGCTGGCGCTGCGCTACTTGCCCGACCAAGCGTTCACCCTTTTTATTAATCGCCACCACTGATGGCGTCGTGCGGTTACCCTCAGCGTTAGCGATAACTTCTGGCTTGCCTGCCAGCATGTACGCAAAAGCGCTGTTGGTTGTACCGAGGTCAATTCCGATAATTTTACCCATATGATTCCCCTTTCTTGTTTTGATCACATCTGGTTTTTCTTATATTCATTTTAGCACTCTTTATTCACGAGTGCCAACTATTTCAGTATAAATAATTAGCACTCCCGTGTCAAGAGTGCTAATTATAATTATTTGCTAGCTTCTTATATCTTCTTGCGGATGAACCAAACTCCGGCACCACCAGCTGCTACCGCTACTACTGTTACAGCGATGACGCTAGCACCGGTATCTGCCAAGTAGCCGCCCTTGTTGGTCGCCTGAGTATTCTTGCCAGTGCCGTTGGTTGTCGCACCGCCAGGGTTCGTAGGGCTGACAGGATTACCAGTACCACCACCAACGCCAGGGTTAGTTTGCTGTTGGCGCTCGTAGACACCGACTGGGTCTACGATGGTGCCGTTCGCAGCCTTATCTTCATCACCAAAGCCACCGTCAGTCAGGTCATACGTCACCGTCGTGTGTTTACCATCAGCGGTCGTCCCAAATGTGGCGCGGCTGGTGATATCTTCTTTGATGGCGCCATTACTTATCTTAGCCACAGCTAACTGACTATGATCAGCGTAGTATTTACTCAGGGTCAGCGTCACGCGCGTTGTGTAGCCAACCTTGGCAGTCTGGCCAGTACAGTTAATCGTAAAGCCAACGATGTCACGCAAGACACGACCGTCATAATCATTCGGAGCAGCTGCCATTGCGGCTGAAGCAATGTTATAGCACTGGGTGCCAGCTGTAGCAACAGTCACCGTACCACCACCTGGCTGCGCAACAATCGCTGAAGTGGTTGGCGTGGTTGGCGTTGGCGCTGGATTGACAACAACAGCGTTCAATTTTGCTTGCAGTGCTGCTTTTTTGGCAGGATCTTGTACTTTACCCACTAAGACCTTAGCAGTATCAACGGCACTTTGTGTTTTGTCAGCTTCTGCCTTGGTAACTGCAGCCTGAGCAGCGTCTTGAGCATCTTGCTCTTTTTGTTTGGCGCTAGCCACTGCACTGTTGAGGTTAGCAATCGCTGATTGAAGGTCTGACGCAGATGGATTTGCTTGGTTCAAGACGGCCTTAGCAGCAGCGAGAGCCGAAGCAACTGTCGGATCCGATTTGATGTATGATGGCGTCGCTTCTGCAGCAGTGATGGCTGCTTGCAAGCTTGCTTTATCAATTTTCAGTGCATCGAGCTTGCCCTGTAAGGCTGTGCGTGCATTGTCCAGCTCAGACACTGAGGCATTCGCGTTATTTATAACTGCTTCAGCTGCCGTGACCTGTGCCTGAAGAGCGGCAATAGTACTACTGCTCATGCCGGCAACAGTGGCTGGATCTTTAGCTTTAGCGATCAATGCAGTGAGGGTTGAGCGAGCACCAGAAATAGCGTTGGTTACCGCATCGAGCCTTGCCTGGAAGGCGGCCTTCTTGCCTGCGTCACCTACTGCATCAACTTTGGTTTTAGCGGCAGCAACATCAGATGGACGCTTGGTCGATTCAGCATTTGCTACTGCTGCTTCAGCCGCGGTAACTTTCTGCTCCTCTTCACTTGGGCCAACCGGTGCATTGTTGGCAGTCGTATAGACGGCACCACCGTATGGTACTGCGGCGATTTTTGAGCCGTCGGCAGAGCTGGCAATTGCTGCCCAGTTTGGCACACCAGCAGATGTCTGAGCTACCCAGGTTACACCACCGTCGTTTGAGCTGTAAATGTATCCACCGCCACCAGCAGTTGCTGAAAGTTTTTGACCATCGTCAGAAATAGTAACCGCAGTCCAGTTGTGAAGTCCATCGGCCGCTCGCTCGGTCCAGGTTGCACCAGCGTCAGTGGAGATGTAAATCCTGCCACCAGTTGCCGTTGCTACTAATTTATTGCCATCAGCGGAGCTGGCAACTGCTGACCACTTACGGACACCAGAGTTTGCTCGCTCGGTCCAGGTTGCACCAGCGTCAGTCGAGGTATAGATAGTTCCGTTCTCGACTACCGCAACCAATTTATTACCGTCGGCTGAGCTGGTGATTGAATTCCATTTGCGCGCTCCAGACCCTGTGAGGGCAGTCCAGGTTGCACCAGCATTATTTGAAGCATAGATAGCGTGATCCTTAGCAATAGCGAAGAGTTTATTACCGTCAGCAGAGCTAGCAATTGCGGTCCAGTTGTATGATCCAGGCACCCCGCGAGCAGTCCAGGTTGCACCAGCATCGGCGGAGGTAAAGACATAACCACCCCAATCATATACAGCTGCTAACTTCTTACCGTCAGCGGAGCTAGCAATTGCTACCCAGTTGCGGTCTCCTGCGCCAGGCTGCTCAGTCCAGGTTGCGCCAGCGTTAGTGGAGGTAAGAACTTTACCACCCCAGGATGCTGCAGCTAGTTTATTACCATCACTCGAACTGGCAATTGCAGTCCAATTTCGAGAACCAGAAGCATCACGCTTTGACCATGTAGCACCCGTCTTTGGTATAGGTGTCTCAGCCGGCTGTGTGCCCGCACCCTTTTGGAATACACGAACGTAGTCGATCAACATGGTTTGCTTCGGGAAGCTATCTGAAGGAGAGATTGGTTTCTGATCCGCATCTGCCTCCACGTAGTCGTTTATGATAAAGCGCCATCCCTCATCAAACGTCTTTTTAATCAATGATGCGTCAGCTAATTTTGTCAGAGGAGCAGCCGGTGTACGTTCAATCTCCTTGCTGTCAGTAGGACTGGCGTGATAATGATACGCGGTGATTGGTTTGTCATCCACAAAATACTTAACCGTCTCACCATCATACTCGACCGCCCATGTGTGCCATTCATAGGCCAATGTACCTGGCTTGGAGCCTGCTCGGTGTTCATCGCTGTGGATAATCCTCCTGGTTCGCCAACCATTTTTCCAATTGCCAGAAACGCCATGATGGTAACAGGTAGCATGGGTACTTGACCAGGTATATGCTGGTGTGTAGGAGTACCATTCAATGATGTCTAGCTCGCCGTATGGGTCATTGGCGTTAGGATTATCATTACAATTCTTTAATGAGACACCATTAACCATCCACAGTGATGGTCGTGTACCATTTTTTCCATTCCAATTGAATTTGGCACGAATCTCGGCGCGGAAAGGTTTTGTACCATCCACCACCTTCGTCTTATTCGTCACCCGACCGCTAAGATATCGTGTCATCTTACCACTTGGACATGGCGTTTCGCTAGCATTAGAGTCATTCAATGGTTCATCAAGATTTGCAACACAGTGGCGCTGCGTTTTGATCTCTAGATAATCATTGTTGACAACCTTGACGTTGCTCGGATTGTAGGCTAGGTGATTATTGCCATAATTATCTTTATTTTGTTTGAATACGTCCCAGCTATCAGGCACTGAGGTGCCTTTAAACTCCTCACTCCACACAACGCCCCATTGACTTGCATTGGTGTTACCGTTGTACAGTAAAGCTAACAATAAGATACCACCAGCTGATACTAGTGCCACGAATAATCGTTTCGCCATCCCCTTTTTCTCCCTGTGTTTATGTTAAAAACTCTTGGCAAATATTATAACGTCAATATTTTTTATTTGCAAGTGCTGTTGTAAATAAAACTATGGAAACTCGAGGTGGACCGTTAGTAAACTACTGTCGCGTAACCTTGACCATTGCGTCGCGAATCACCGTACCATCCAGTGTATAGCCGGCACGTAACTCCTCGGCGACAACTTCTTTATCGCCGTCTGCTTCTTCATCAAATTGCACTGCCTGATGTAGCTCAGGATTAAACAGCGTTCCTGGCTTGGCATCAATTTTTTCTAAGCCAATTTCTTTGAGTTGCTTGTCGAGCTGTTTGCCTAAACCAGCCACGCCTTTTGCCCAGGCGTTATCTGCTAGTTCTTCCGGCACATTAGCAATAGCTCGCTCAATTGTGTCAATCACTGGTAATAATTTCATCACCGACTTAGCCTGACCCATGCTGTGCGCTGACTGTTTTTCCGCCTCGACACGCTTGCGATAGTTCTCAAAATCCGCCCGCGTCCGCTGTAAGTCCAGGGTCAACTCATCAATAGTATGTTGCAAATCATCAATCTTCTTGTGTTTCGTCATATTCCTCCTCTATCCTTACACTTCCTCTAACATCGCACCCGTTCGCCTCACCAGCTCCATCGTTCGACGGTAATTCTGCCGAGTTGGACCGATCACACCGATGTAACTGCGATCACTAAACGATGAACGAAACTTACTGATGATCAGGGTCGCGCCGCTGGCTTTACCGATTGGGTTCTCACTACCAATGAACACGTTGAGCGGTTCATTGGGCGCAGCTTCAACTAGCCAGGGCTCAATATTGTCAATCAGTCTGGCGATAGCCTGAACGTGATTGCCTTCAATAAACTCTGGCTGAGAAAATAGCTGCGTCATACCATTCATGTACAGATGATCACCAAACGAGGCAAAACCAAAATTACCCGTCAGCTCAACCAGGCTGTCAACCGCGCTGCGGATGGCCCTGTCAGATTTATCAACGTGCGAATTAACATGTGCCTCGATCGCCCTCGCACTGCGATCGATACCACTTGGTAGTTCAGTCATTTGAGCGGCAGTGATACCATTGACATAAAACCGATAGCCTTTGTCAGTCGGGATACGGCCGGCACTGGTGTGTGGTGCCTCAATAAATCCCATCTCCTCGAGCTTGGCCATTTCGCTGCGGATGGTAGCGCTGGACACACCAAACAATTTGGCAAGCGTCACACTACCAACTGGCGCCGCAATTTCAGCGTACTGTTCGATGATGGCGGCCAAGATAGCCTGCTGGCGTTCAGTCATGGATACATTATAGCGTACATCTGGCACTCATACAAGTAGAGTGCTAAGTTGTCTTCTGCTTGGCACGGCGTGCAGTCGTGCGAGTGTGAGTGAACTGCCTGGCCGCGTCAGACGATAGCATCAGGATGATCGTGATATTAATACCGATGAACGCCAGGGTGCCAACGCTTGTCCAGGTGATTTTACCGATGGTCAAGGTGAATGACGTTGCCAACACTGACAGGCTCGACAATATCATCAAGAGTAATCGGTCTTTGTTCGAGCCGCGGAACGTACCTCGTGACAGCACAGCTGTTACTAAGATCCAACCCGCGCTCAAACTCAGCACTCCTCGAATCGTCCACTCCGCTCCTGTGGCGGCCACAGAAGTGTCCAAGCCCTCAACGATAAAGTCCTGGGTTGTCTGATGCAACAATTCGTCAAACAACAGAAAATCAAACAAGGCGCCCATCAGGACAATCGCTATAGCCAAGGCCGTAAACAAAATAGCAAACGATATTTGCGGCGGTCGGCGATTCCATAACTGTTGCAGCACCGTATCGTGCTCTTCTGTAGGAATCACATATTCATGCGCAGTTGCATCCAAAATAACCCCTGCTCTTTCGGCAATTGTCTGCTGATTTGCTACAACTGCCGCCAGTTCCAAGACCGGCAAGTCACCATCCGTCTGAATAGTGTCGCCCCCGCCATTGCGCGAGTGATAACCCGTCGAAAAGTCTTTCAAATTTGTCACTGCCACCTGTGGTGTGTGTTCGGTGACTGTACTCACAATATAGTCACGCTCGATGTCAGTATTTTCATCAATTTTATGAGTAACCTGCAGGGTGAACAATGACAATCCAACGCTTTTGTCGTATGTTCCTGCCGCTAGCCAATCAACCTGATGCCCACCAGGCAACAACCAACCCTGAGGGCAGCGCCAAAACCGCACATGATGGCGCTTACCAGGGCTACCGTCGACCTCCTGCTGATAGGCAAAGTCTTGACGGCGACCAAACAGGAATAACGATGATACAGGAGCTGAGGCGTAGCTCCTGCCAGTCAGTGTAAAAAAGATAATTTTCCAAGCTGACCGAACGGTGATTTCATCAGCAATCGTCCAGCCAGCATCAATCATCGCTTGATGCAGCTGTGCTTCTGAACCTCTGAGCGCCACGTTGACTGGATCACCCAACAATCCATCAGCAGTCCGCGTACGACCGATGAAATAGTTCGGTACATACAGGCTACTTAAAATACGGTGCAAGCGAGGCAAGGCCAAGTAGGCCATGATGACCCAAAACAGCGCAAAAAACGCCACCAGCCACCAGCCACCAGAATACCAACCCTCACGCCAAACCAACCAACCAAACCAAAATGAAGCCAAACCAGCCAACAAGAAAAACGCTTGGTCGATCAGCGCAGACAATGACCACGGCGAACGACGCAATGCCGAAGCTCGTTTTTGGATATGGTCAGAAACCTGATGACGATAACTCATACGATATTATTATACTGTCGAATATTTTCTAAAAGCCTCCTTGCGGCCAAACGGGCTTCATCATCTTGCTGGTTAAACAAGTCACCTCGTTCAATGATGTCATGACAGACACGGACCGCTCTATCAAGGTCATCATTAATAATAACATGATAATACGGTACAGAAAGTGCTTGTGTCATTTCTTTGACAGAACTAGCCAGCCGTTTCGGCCATTCAGCGTGAAATGCTTCCTCGGTAGTATACCGACTTTTCAGGCGAGTCAGCCAGGTTTCGTAGTCGGGAGGTATGATGAAAATTGAAATACTTTGCGGAGCTAAAATCTCATATTCCGCAGCGCCCTGCACATCAATATCAGCGATGACTGTTTTGTTTTGTTCATAGGCCGCCCGAATCTCAGCCGCCGAGGTACCATAGACTGTGCCATGAACAAATTTAGCCTCGATAAATTCTTGATTTCTCAACATTTGTGCAGCCATGGTCGAGTCGATGAAATGGTAATCGACACCGTCAACTTCTGGGCGGTTATTGTTGATGCGCGGCGCACGTGTTGTGTGCGAAACGATGCTGCTAAAATCTGGAAACTGCAATAATCGCTTTTTGATGGTGTCTTTACCGGCGCCAGAGATGCCAGACAGTAGGGCAATCTTGGCTTTCTTGATCAGCTCGACGGTTGGCTCAGTTGGTTGATAATCAGCAATCAACCGCTCCAATTCGTCCATGCGTTTAGCTGTTCCTACGTTTGACGATCCAAAGGATACCTGCACCAATACCAACAGCTGCGAGTGAAGCGAGTGGCCAGACATTGTCACCAGTGTCAGCCAAGTAACCTTTGCCAGTTGGCTTTGTTGGCTGGGCAACTGGCGCGCCGGGATTGGTTGGCTGAGCAGGAGTTGGTGTTGGGGTTGGCGTCGGGGTTGGTGTTGGTGGGGTTGGTGGGGTCGGTGGGGTCGGTGGAGTGACTGGCGCTTCCTTAACGGTCGCGGTACTGATGAAGCCATTGTTCATAGCTGCGGCAATGCGAGCACCGTCGCTAGACATCGCGATAGAGGACCAGGCGCCAGTTGCAGCCGTGGTTTGCTCTTCCCAGGTAGCACCTGAGTCACTTGAAACATATATTACGCCACCAGTGACAGTGGCAGCCAATTTAGTGCCGTCTGCAGAGTTGGTGATTGAGGTCCAAGCACGATTGCCGGAAGCGGCTTGTTCTTGCCAGGTCACACCTGCGTCATTTGAGGTGTAAACCGCGCCGCCATTGACAGTCGCGGCGAGTTTAGTACCATCGCTTGATCCAGTGATGGCAGTCCAGGCACGGTTGCCAGAACCGACTTGTTCTGTCCACGTTACACCTGAATCATTTGAAGTAAATACTGCACCACCAGTAACGGTTGCAGCCAGTTTGGTGCCGTCAGCAGAGCTGGTGATTGAGGTCCAAGCACGGTTGCCGGAACCAGCCTGCGGTGTCCACGTTGCGCCTGAGTTACTGGAAGTAAATACTGCGCCGTTTTTAGCTGTTGCAGCCAGTTTGGTGCCGTCAGCAGAGCTGGTGATTGAGGTCCAATCAAAAGAACCACCCGTTATACCATTGCTTCTCCAGGTTTGACCTCTATCCTCTGAGGTTAAAATGTAACCACCCCAGTGGTACACACCAGCCAATTTAGTACCGTCAGCAGAGCTGGTGATCGCAATCCAGGCGCGAGAGCCAGAGTCAACTCGCTCAGTCCAAGTCAAACCAGCATCATCTGATATATATACTGAACCGCCGCTCATAGTTGCAGCGAGCTTATTACCGTCAGCAGAGCTAGCAATTGAAGTCCAAGGGCGACTACCAGAACCAGCCTGTTCTGTCCATGTAACTATTTGTTTTGCATTAGCTGATTGGCTAAATACCGCAATTACCGCAGCAATTACTACTAAGCATCCTGCCTTAGTAGCGCGGGCTATTGTTCTTTTTCTGTTACCCCAGAGCGACCCCATTGAATAATCTCCTTTTTATTGTTTTATGACAATGTCTAATATAATCACTGCCATTATACCATGATATTGCTTATGTTAGCAAGCATATTTTGCCAAGTATTGATGACTTTATAACAGTTCACGTAAAATGGCTTGCCAATCAGGAAATTCATCTGAGCCAAACCGGATCAATCGCCCTGAAAAGTCGCCCGCACCGTTTGCTGTCCGATCATCAATCAAAATATCACCACGGCTTAAATGCTTGACCGACGAAAATATAACTTTGCGAAAGAAAATATTTTCCTGACCGTCACCACCAAAATACTTCTTTACCCACGCCAATTTATCACCTAGCGCCGTCGGATTTTCCCATGGTGATGACGACAGGATATATAGATCATATTTTTCTTTCAAAGTATCAACTGCCTCAAGAGCCCCAGGCATTGGGTCCATCAACGCAAAAACACCCGGAATATTGTCATACTCACCCGCAAACTTCTCGAGCATCTCAGGCGAAACCCTCGTCAAAGCCGACGTAAAGTCGACCAGTACGCCATCCATGTCGATGTAAATAATCGGTTTCTTCATCATTAATCCCTCTTTAGCATCACTGTAAACGCTTCTGACGGAATGTCAACCTTGCCGAAGCGTTTCATACGCTTTTTACCGCGAGCCTGCTTGGCGAGGAGTTTCTTTTTGCGACTGACGTCGCCACCATATAGGTAGCCGGTAACGTCTTTACGGTAAGCGCCGATGTTCTCGCGGGCAATGAATCTACCACCAATCGCTGCCTGCAACGCCACCTCAAAGCTCTGGCGCGGCACCACGTCTTTGAGTTTTTTGACGATTTCCCGGCCCAAGCCTGGCGCCTCAGAGCGGTGACACATCACACTGAGAGCATCAACCATCTCACCCGCCACATAAAAATCCACCCGCACCAAATCCTCCGGCTGATAGCCCGCCAGCTCATAGTTAAACGAACCGTAGCCGCTGGTGGCCGACTTCAGTTGATCATAAAAATCCGTCAGCAGATTTGCCAGCGGCGCCGTAAAAGAAATCAGCGCCCGCTCATCGATGTAGCTAAGGTTTTTTTGCCGGCCGCGCTTGGCGACAATCAGCTGAATCACCGCACCGATGTAATCTTGTGGCACTACAATTTCACCGTCAATCCACGGCTCGCGAACCTCGGTAATTTGTGCTGGGTCAGGTAGTTCGCTGGCCGACTTGATATCCAACTCCTCGCCATTGGTGAGGCTGACTTGATAATCAGTACTCGGATTGGTGACGATGAGATCCAAATTATACTCGCGCTCCAGCCGCTCGCGAACAATATCCATGTGTAGCAGACCCAAAAAGCCGATCCGTACGCCATAGCCCAGCACCGGCGAATTTTCCGGTTCAAACTGCAGCGCCGAATCACTGAGACTCAACTTCTCAATCGCCTCCTTCAGGTCATTGTAATCTTCGTTAGACACCGGAAAAAAGCCCGCGTAGACGAAGGGCTTAACTTCTTTATAGCCAGGGAGGGGCTGGACAGTCATTTTTTCAGTCATTTCGTTATATTATAGCA